>DFYP01000113.1 GCA_002382645.1 Desulfovibrio sp. UBA4079
ATCGGGCAGGGCATCGAGTTCGACTACTGCTGCTGCCATTCCTCCTTCGCCCTGCGCGAGCTGGGCATCAAGTCCATCATGGTCAACTCCAACCCCGAGACCGTGAGCACGGACTACGACACCTCGGACCGCCTGTACTTCGAGCCCCTGACCTACGAGGACGTGCTCAACATCATCGACTTCGAGCAGCCCGACGGGGTTATCGTCCAGTTCGGCGGCCAGACCCCGCTCAACCTGGCCGTGCCGCTCCTGAAGGCCGGGGTCAAGATGCTCGGCACCTCGCCGGACAGCATCGACCGGGCCGAGGACCGCGAGCGCTTCAAGCAGCTGCTCCAGAAGCTCGAGCTCAAGCAGCCGCGCAATGCCACGGTCATGTCCCTGGAAGAGGGCAAGAAGGCCGCCCGCGAGATCGGCTTCCCCCTGGTGGTGCGGCCGTCCTATGTGCTCGGCGGCCGGGGCATGGAGATCGTCTACGCCATGGACGAGTTCGAGGCCTTTTTCCAGCAGGTGTCGGTGATCTCGCCCGAGCACCCCATCCTCCTGGACAAGTTCCTGGAAAGCGCCATCGAGGTGGACGTGGACGCCCTGTCCGACGGCGAGACCACCTACGTCGGCGGGGTCATGGAGCACATCGAGGAGGCCGGCATCCATTCCGGCGACTCGGCCTGCGTCCTGCCGCCGCACACCATCCCGGCGCACCTGGTGGCCGAGATCGAGCGCCAGACCGAGGCCCTGGCCCGGGAACTCAACGTGATCGGGCTCATGAACATCCAGTTCGCCATCAAGGACGGCGAGATCTACATCCTGGAGGTCAACCCCCGGGCCTCGCGCACCTCGCCCTTTGTCTCCAAGGCCACGGGCGTGCCCCTGGCCAAGCTGGCCACCCGGGTCATGCTCGGCGAGAAATTGAAGGACCTGGACCCCTGGTCCATGCGCCGCACCGGCTATGTCTCGGTCAAGGAGTCGGTCTTCCCGTTCAACCGCTTCCCGGGGGTGGACGTGCTCCTGGGCCCGGAGATGCGCTCCACCGGCGAGGTCATGGGCATCGACCAGAGCGTGGGCCTGGCCTTCACCAAGGCCCAACTGGCCGCGGGCCAGCGCTTGCCTGCCGAGGGAACCGTGTTTATCTCGGTGAACGACCGGGACAAGGCGGGCATCGTGCCCGTGGCCCGGGCCTTCAAGGAGCTGGGCTTCAAGATCATGGCCACGGCCGGCACCGGCACCCATCTCAACGAGCACGGCGTGGAGACCGAGATCATCTTCAAGGTCTTCGAGGGCCGTCCCAACGTGGTGGACCACATCAAGAACAAGGCCATCGACCTTTTGATCAACACGCCTTCGGGCAAGCGCACCGTGCACGACTCCAAGAAGCTCCGGCAGGCGGCGCTGCTCTACGGCGTACCCTACACCACCACGGTCACCGGCGCCCGGGCCATGATCCAGGCCATCGGCGAGGTGCGCGGCAGCGGGCTCAAGGTCCGCTGTCTGCAGGACCATTACGGCATGAAACGGGGCTGACCCCGAGGCGGATGCGATGAAAAAGGAATACTGCGGTCTGTTCGGCATCTACGGCCATCCCGAAGCCGCGCGCATGACCTATTTCGGCCTTTACGCCCTGCAGCACCGGGGCCAGGAGTCCGCGGGCATCGTGTCCTGGGACGGGAGCAAGCTGCGCGAGCAGCGCGGCATGGGCCTGGTGGCCGAGGTCTTCAACGAGCGGCACCTGGGCAAGGAGCTCAAGGGCGACGTGGCCATCGGCCACATCCGCTATTCCACCACCGGCGTGTCCCTTCTGCGCAACGCTCAGCCGTTCATGGTCCGCTTCGGGGACTACCGCCTGGCCGTGGGCCACAATGGCAACCTGGTGAACACCTACGAGCTGCGCAAGGAGCTGGAGGCCCAGGGCTCCATCTTCCAGACCACCATGGACACCGAGGTCTTCGTCCACCTCATCGCCAAGAACATGAACGGCTCCACCCTGGAGGACGCCATCGTCAAGGCCTGCCAGAAGATCCAGGGCGCCTACTCCCTGCTCATCCTGGCCAACGACAAGCTCATCGCGGTGCGCGACCCGGGCGGCTTCCGGCCCCTGGCCCTGGGCCGTCTGGGCACGAGCTACTGCTTCGCCTCCGAGACCTGCGCCTTTGACCTCGTCGAGGCCGAGTACCTGCGTTCCCTGGAGCCCGGCGAGATGGTCGTGATCCAGGGCAACCACCTGCAGAGCCGGCGCATCGCCGAGCCCGCGCGCACCAGCCAGTGCATCTTCGAGCTCATCTACTTCGCCCGGCCCGACTCCCTGGTCTTCGACGAGGTGGTCTACGAGCGGCGCAAGGAGATGGGCAAGATCCTGGCCGCCGAGGCCCCGGTGGACGCGGACTACGTCATGCCCTTCCCGGACTCGGGCTCCTACGCCGCCCTGGGCTATGCCCAGGCCTCGGGCCTGCCCCTGGAATTCGCCATGATCCGCAACCACTACGTGGGCCGGACCTTCATCCAGCCCTCCCAGAACATGCGCGACTTCAGCGTGCGGGTGAAGCTCAATCCCGTGCGCAGCATGATCCAGGGCAAGCGCATCCTCATCGTGGAGGACTCCATCGTGCGCGGCACGACCATCCGCACCCGCGTGAAGAAGCTGCGCGAGCTGGGGGCCCGGGAGATCCACATGCGCGTGTCCTGCCCGACCATCAAGTTCCCCTGCTTCTACGGCATCGACTTCTCCTCCAAGGGCGAGCTCATCGCCGCCAACACCCCGGTCAACGACATCGCCCGGTTCATCGGCCTGGACTCCCTGCACTACCTCTCCATCCCGGGCCTGCTCTCGGCGGTGAAGCAGAAGGATTCCTACTGTCTGGCCTGTTTCAACGGCGAGTATCCCGTGCCGCTGCCCGAGCACTTGGGCAAGATGTGCCTGGAGGACCAGGCCACCCCCGGGATCATCAAGCAGTTCTGCTAGGAGGCTCCCGCCCATGAACGCCCAGGCCCCGGAACGCGACTGGCTGGCTCTGGCCCGCGAGGTCCTCGAGGTGGAGGCCGACGGGCTCTTGGCCGTGCGCCAGGGGCTCGGCGCGGGCTTTCTCGACGCCCTGACGCGCATGGCCCGCTGCACCGGCCGGGTGGTGGTCACGGGCATCGGCAAGTCCGGGCTGGTGGGCCGCAAAGTGGCGGCCACCCTGTCCAGCACGGGCACGCCGTCCTATTTCCTGCACCCTGTGGAGGGGGCCCACGGCGACATGGGCATGATCCGGCCCGAGGACGTGGTCCTGGCCATCTCCTACAGCGGCGAGACCGAGGAGCTGGTGAACATCCTGCCCGCGTTCCGGGCCCTGGGCGCGGCCGTGGTGGCCCTCACCGGCGAGCCCGAGTCCTCCCTGGGCCGGCTCTCCGACGTGGTCATCCCGGTGCGCGTGCCCCGCGAGGCCTGCCCCATGGGCCTGGCCCCCACGGCCAGCACCACCGCGGCCCTGGCCGTGGGCGATGCCCTGGCGGTCTGCCTCATGGAGTACAAGGGCTTCGACAAGAGCGACTTCCGGCGCGTGCACCCGGGCGGCAGCCTGGGCCGCCAGCTTTCCCTGTTCGTGGAATCGCTCATGCACACCCGGGACCTGCCCGCGGCCTCCCAGGACGCGCCCCTGGCCCAGGCCCTGGAGGCGCTCAACCGCGGCGGGCTGGGCCTGGTGGCCCTGCTGGACGACGGGGGCCGGGTGGCCGGGGTGCTCAGCGACGGCGACGTGCGCCGCCTGGTCTGCAAGGGCGCCCTCGATCCGGCCTCCCCGGCGTACCACAGCATGACGAAGAATCCCCGGCGGGCCCGGGTGGGCGATTCCGCGGCCAAGGTCCTGGACGTCATGGAGGCGCACCAGATCACGGTGCTGCCCGTGGTCTCCGAGGACGAGCGCCTGGCCGGGATGATCCACCTCCACGATCTGCTCGGCAAGGGCCGGCTCAAGTTCGCCTCCAACCTGGTCAACGGCGGGTCCGCTGGCTGACATGGGCAGGCCCGCGAGCCAGGCGGCGGACGCCGCGGTGTGCGCCCGCTGCGCCCTGCAGGGCCCCACGTGCTGCAGCATGGAGCCGGGGCGCGAGGAGTTCTGCTTCCCGCTTTCCGAGACCGAGCAGGCCCGGGTGCGCGAGTGCCTCCCGGACTCCGGCGGGTTCGTCCTGCAGGACAACAGCGTGGCCTTTGTGGACGGGGTCTGCCGTCTGTTCCCGGACGAGGACGCCCTGGTGCGGGCCCTGTTTCCGCCGCGCAAGCAGCATCTGCGGCTGGCCGTGGACGGACAGGGGGCCTGCCGCCTGCTGGGACCCGCGGGCTGCCTCCTGCCCCGGGAGGCCCGGCCGTATTACTGCCGCCTGTTTCCCTTCTGGGTCACGGGGGGCGAGATCATGATTTTCGATGCGCCGGGCTGTCTGGTGCGCCGGGAATCCAAGACCATCCCGGCGGCCCTGGCGCTGCTGGGCATGACCAGGGCCCAGGTCCTGGACCTGCACGGCCGGCTGCGCCTGCTCTGGGGACTGCCCCCACGGCCGGGCATGGCCGCGGTCAAGCGCGGATTCTGAGGTGAGGCGACAATGAAGGTTCTGCGGATTCTTTTGGTTCTGATCCTCTGCGGCCTGCTGCTCTCGGCCGCCGGGGTCTACATGCTCGTGCACTGGGCCTCGCGCGACCTGCCGGGCTTCCAGAAGATCACCGACTACCGGCCGCCGCTGGTGACCACGGTCTATGCGGGCAACGGCCAGGTCCTGGGCTACTTCTACCACGAGAAGCGCTTCCTGGTGCGCCTGGACCAGATGAGCCCCTGGCTGCCCAAGGCCTTCCTGGCCGCCGAGGACTCCGGCTTCTACCAGCACGAGGGCGTGGACATCACGGCCATCTTCCGGGCCGCGATCATCAACCTCAAGTCCGGGCACATCAAGCAGGGCGGCAGCACCATCACCCAGCAGATCATCAAGCGCCTGCTGCTGACCTCCGAGCGGAGCTACGAGCGCAAGCTCAAGGAGGCCATCCTGGCCTACCGCCTGGAGCACTATCTGACCAAAGACGAGATCCTGACCATCTATCTCAACCAGATTTTCCTGGGCTCCAACGCCTACGGCGTGGAGGCCGCGGCCCGGGAGTACTTCGGCAAGCACGTGAACCAGCTGACCCTGGCCGAGAGCGCCATCCTGGCCGGTCTGCCCCAGGCCCCCAGCCGCTACAGCCCCAACCGCGACCCCGAGCTGGCCAAGACCCGCCAGAAGTACGTGCTCGAGCGCATGTTCGAGATGGGCTGGATCAACCGCGCCCAGTTCGACGAGGCCCTGGCCCAGCCCCTGGTCTATTCCTCCATGCCGGACATCTCCTGGAAGGTGGGCCCGTACTACCTCGAGGAGGTGCGCCGCTGGCTCATCGACAAGTTCGGCGAGGACATGGTCTATGAGGGCGGCCTGCATGTCTCCACGCCCTGCGACCTGGACCACCAGGCCGCGGCCGATTCGGCCCTCAAGGAGGGCCTGCTGGAGGCGGCCAAGCGCCACGGCTGGGACGGTCCTCTCCAGCACCTGAACCAGCACGAGTTCCAGCCGTTCCTGAGCGAAACCGCCTACGCGGCCGAGGACATCTGGCCGGGCCGCTGGATCAGGGTCCTGGTCACGGCCGTGACCCCGACGCAGGCCCGGGTCCAGTTCGGCAAGATGCAGGGGCTGATCCCGTCCTCCAGCGTGGGCTGGTGCCGCACCCCGAACATCCACCGCGCGCCCGAGGACGTGCCCAAGGTCACGGACGTGACCAAGGTGCTCAAGCCCGGGGACGTGGTCTGGGCCTCGGTTTCGGACAAGCCCTCGCCGGAAAAGGGCGCGGTCCTGTTCAACCTGGAGCGCCTGCCCGGGCCCGAGGGCGCGCTCGTCTCGCTCAAGCCCGACAGCGGCGAGGTCGTGGCCCTGTCCGGCGGGTTCGGCTTTGAATTGAGCCAGTTCAACCGGGCCACCCAGGCCCTGCGCCAGCCGGGCTCGGCCTTCAAGCCTCTGGTCTATTCCGCGGCCATGGACAACGGCTTCACCCCGGCCTCCATCGTCCTGGACGCGCCCATCGTGTTCGAGAACGTGGAGCTGGGCAAGCTCTGGAAGCCGGAGAACTACGAGGGCATCTTCTACGGGCCCACGCTCCTGCGCACGGCCCTGGTCAAGTCCCGCAACCTGGTGACCATCCGCGTGGCCCAGAAGATGGGCGTGCGCAAGATCATCGAGCGGGCCAAGGCCATGGGACTCACCGCGGACATGCCCGAAGACCTCTCCGTGGCCCTGGGCTCGGCCTCGGTGAGCCTCATGAACCTCTGCCAGGCCTACACCCCGTTCGCCCGGGGCGGCTCGACCATCAAGCCGCGCCTGGTCCTCAAGGTCCAGTCGGCCTGGGGCGAGGAGCTGTTCCGCTCCGAGCCCGAGACCCGCGAGGCCATCAGCCCGCAGACCGCCTTCATCATGGCCACGCTCATGAAGGACGTGGTCCAGTACGGCACGGGCTGGCGGGCCAAGGAGCTGGGCCGCCCGGTGGCCGGCAAGACCGGCACGAGCAACGAGGAGCGCGACGCCTGGTTCATGGGCTACACGCCTTATCTGCTCACCGGGGTCTGGGTCGGCTTTGACCAGCTCCAGCCCATGGGCCGCCTGGAAACCGGCTCGCGCGCGGCCAGTCCCATCTGGGTGGCCTACCGCAGGCAGGTGGAGGAGAAGTTCCCCTACCAGGACTTCGAGCAGCCCCCGGGCATCGTCATGGTCCGCATCGACGCCAAGAACGGGCTCCTGGCCGGTCCCAACACCACCGAGGACCTGTTCCTGCCGTTCAAGGAGGGCACCCAGCCCACCGAGGTCTCCCGCGGCGGCGGCGAGGTCAACTCGGGCGGGGCCTCGGGCTCGGAAGAGGACCTTTTCAAGCAGGTCTATTGAACGCACGCGGCAGCAGGGGAGAGCGCATGGAACTCGACATCTTCCAGATCGACGCCTTCGCGGACCGGGTCTTTGCCGGCAACCCCGCGGCCGTGGTGCCGCTCAAGAAGTGGCTCCCCGACGCCACGCTCCAGAACATCGCGCAGGAGAACAACCTCTCGGAAACGGCCTTCTTCGTGAAGAACGGCGAGTACTACGAGCTGCGCTGGTTCACGCCCGAGACCGAGGTGGACCTCTGCGGCCACGCCACCCTGGCCGCGGCCTATGTGCTCTTCGAGTTCAAGAAGTACAAGGACGCCTGCATCGTGTTCGAGACCAAGAGCGGCAGGCTCTTTGTGGACCGCGAGGGCGACCTCCTGTCCCTGGACTTCCCGGCCTGGACGCCGAAGCCTTTCCCCGTGCCCGAGCGCCTGGTGGAGGCCCTGGGGGCCAAGCCCGTGGAGACGTACGCCACCCGCGACATCCTGGCCGTGTTCCAGAGCGAGGCCGAGGTCCGCGCGCTCAAGCCTCGGCTGCGGCTCCTGGCCGAGCTGGACGCGGTCTGCGTCATCTGCACGGCCCCGGGCCGGGACTACGACTTCGTCTCACGCTCGTTCGCCCCGGCGGTCGGCATTCCCGAGGACCCGGTCACGGGCTCCTCGCACTGCACCCTGACCCCCTACTGGTCGCGGCGGCTGGGCAAGAAGTCGCTCAGCGCGTACCAGGCCTCGGCCCGGGGCGGGGAGCTGTTCTGCGAATATCTGGGGGACCGGGTCAAGATCGCGGGCCGCGCGGCCTGCTACATGAAGGGCACGGCCCATCTGCCGGACTAGAGCAGCTTGAGGTTCCAGTTGAACTGGCCCTGGCGTTCCGAGTGCGGAATGGTCTTGGGCCAGAATTCGCGGATGATGAGCAGGGTGGCGTAGCCCGCCTTCTCGATCTCGGCCCGGTGCGCCGAGAGATCCAGCTCCCAGTTGGGATAGACCCAGTGGTTCTGGCCGTGCTTGCGGACCCAGAAGACCTCGCGCATGGGGCTGGCCAGCGGCTCCTCCACCCGCACGCCCTCGGCCAGGTGCCGGGACAGGCCCAGGGGCCAGAGGCCCTTGAGCACGAGATGCAGGGGCAGGGGACTCTGGCGCGGCAGGGCCAGCAGGTCTTCGGCGGGCAGCTCGGGACTGGCGTAGGCCGCGGCAAAGCCCATCTTCCGGAGTTCCTCCAGGGCCAGGGCATTGGCGATGTTGCAGAACGGCCCGGCCGTGAGGACGAGGCCCTCGCGTTTGTCGAAGAGTGCGGCCTGCCAGGGCGCGTTGCAGACGAAATCCCGGGCCCCCTTGCGCCGCAGGGTCGCGATGTCCTCCACGTAGCGCGCCTCTTCCCCGGGCCAGATCACTGGCGGCAGCCACCATTGGATGCGTCCGGCCATGCGCGGGGGCAGGGTGTGCAGGGCCTTGGGCTCGAGCCAGAGGGCTGGTTCGCCCTCCATCCGGCCCTTGGTCAGGGACCGGCTCAGGCTCCGCAGGCCGGGCCGCTGGCGCGGGGCGGGCTGGGGCATCCTGGGCGCGAACGTGGAAGCCCCTTCGCCGGGTTCCGGGCCGCCGCCGGCCGCCAGTCGTTCCAGCTCGGCCATGGCCCGGGCCAGCTCGGGTTCGCGGCGGTCCACCAGGAAGACCTTGGCGCCCGCGGGCGGGGCCTGGACGCCGCGCTCGGGTTTCACGTCCAGGCGGCCGCGTTTGGGCACGCGCTGGCGCACCTTGATGGTCCGGTGCCAGGGCTCGTCCTCGTAGCCCAGGCGCAGGAGGTCTCCGGGCAGCAGTTCCTCGCGGGTCTCGAAATGGATGCGCAGGGGGCCGTGGCCGCCGGGCCTGCCGCCGGATTTGGGGCCGGGCTTGCCCACGGCCTTGGTCTGCTCACGCTGGAGCGCGCCCAGGAACAGGCCCGAGCTCGTGTCCGCGCCGCGCTCCACGGGCTGGCGCGGCCGCTGGGGCAGGAACCCGGCATGGGTCCCGGGCCGTCCCAGGGCCTGCTCCAGGATGCCCTGGGCCGCCTTGCGGGCCTCGGGCGTGTGGCCCTCGTCGCGCAGCAGGCGGTAGGCCTTTACCGTGTAATAGACATAGTGCGGGCCCTTTTTGCGGCCCTCGATCTTCCAGGCCCGGACCTTGGGCACGTCCAGCAGGGTGCGGGTGAGCACGTCCAGGGACAGGTCCTGGCAGGAGAACAGGCGCTCGGGCCGGTTCTTGGGCCCGCCCTGGCGGTAGAGGCGGCGGCAGGGCTGCACGCAGCGGCCGCGCAGGCCGCTCTTGCCGCCCAGGAAGCTGCTCCACCAGCAGCGGCCCGAGACGCAGTAGCAGAGCGCGCCGTGGACGAACAGCTCCAGGTCCAGGTTTTCCGGGCAGGCGGCGGCCAGCTCCTTGATCTCGTCCAGGTTGAGCTCGCGGGGCAGGACCACGCGCTGGGCCCCCAGGTCCGCCGCCGAACGCAGGGCCGCGGCGTGGCTCAGGTTGGCCAGGGTGGAGAGGTGCAGTTCCCCGGAAAAGCCGGTCTGGCGGGCCAGGTTGACCATGCCCAGGTCCTGGACGATGAGCGCGTCCGGCCGCACCAGGCGGTTCAGCCGGTCCAGCAGGCGTCCGGCGGGCTCGGGATCCCCGGGCTTGAGCAGGGTGTTCATGGTCACATAGACCCGCACACCCCGGTCGTGGGCCAGGTTTGCCAGGCGGGACAATTGGCTGATAGAGAAGTTCTCGGCCTGCATCCGGGCCGAGAAGTGCTTGAGTCCCAGATACACGGCGTCGGCGCCGGCGGCCAGGGCGGCCAGGAAGGCTTGGGCGTCCCCGGCCGGGGCCATGATTTCAGGTGTGCTGGTCTGCATTGACGCCAGAGGATTGTCCATGACGCGACGGAATTGCCGCGAGATGAGGGTAGGGGAACTGACCCCGCTTGGTCAATGGGAAAGGCCGGGCGAGTTTTTCCGGCTGCGGCTGGAGGGCCAGGGCTTCGAGCGCTGGGAGCCGGGCCAGTTCGTCATGCTCCGGCCCCTGGCCTGGGGCCCGGAGATCCTCTGGGGCCGCCCCTTTTCCATCGCCGGGGCCGACGGGGGCGGGGTCAGCGTGTTCTTCCAGGTGGTGGGCCGGGGCACGGCCCGGCTGGCCCAGCTCGCCAAAGGCGAGGCCGTGGTGGTCTGGGGCCCCCTGGGCAACGGCTTTGCCGTGGAGCCCGGGGTTCCGACCCTGCTCCTGGCCGGGGGCGTGGGGCTGGCGCCTTTCCTGGGCTATGCCTCGGCGCATCCGAACCCGGCAAACCTGGACCTGTTTTTCGCCCACCGTCTGCCCCTGGCCTGCTATCCCTACGCGGACCTGGCCGAGACCCTGCGGGCCGAGGAACTCTGCGAACAGCGGCCCGAGGATTTGCAAGCCATTATTGAACGCCTTGGGGAGCGCATCGCGGAGCGCGCCAAGAACGGCCTGGTCCTGGCCTGCGGGCCCACGCCGTTTTTGCGCACCGTGCGCGAGGCGGCGCTCGCCTGCGGGGCCCGGGCCCAGGTCTCCCTGGAGAACCGAATGGCCTGCGGCGTGGGCGCGTGCCTGGGCTGCGTGTCCAAGGACGGCGCGGGCCACCACGTGCAGGTCTGCACCCAGGGACCGGTGTTCTGGGCCGGCGACGTCCAGATTTAGGAGGGGACCATGGACATGCGCGTGAACCTGGCGGGCCTGGTCCTGAAGAATCCCGTGCTCACGGCCTCGGGCACCTTCGGCTTCGGCCTGGAGTTCGAGGACTACGGCGACCTGAAGGAACTCGGCGGCATCGTGGTCAAGGGCCTGTCGCTCAAGCCCCGGGAGGGCAACCCCATGCCCCGGGTGGCCGAGACGCCCTGCGGCATGCTCAACGCCATCGGCATCCAGAACCCCGGGGTGGAGGTCTTTCTCCGGGACAAGCTGCCCCGGCTGCCCTGGCGCGAGACCGCGATCATCGCCAACCTCTATGCCTGCGACGTGGCCGAGTTCGGCGAGCTGGCCGGGGTCCTGGCGGGAGAGCAGGGCGTGGCCGCCCTGGAGGTGAACGTTTCCTGCCCCAACGTGCGCGAGGGCGGCGCGGCCTTTGGCCAGGACCCGCTTCAGATCGCCCGGGTCACCGAGGCCGTGAAGCAGCGCGCCGGGAGCAAGCCGGTCATCGTGAAACTTTCGCCCAATGTCACGGACATCGGGGCCTGCGCCCGGGCGGCCGAGTCCGGCGGCGCGGACGCCATCTCGGCCGTGAACACCCTCCTGGGCATGGCCGTGGACCTGCGCACCCGGCGGCCCCGTCTGGCCAACGTCCTGGGCGGGCTTTCGGGCCCGGCCATCAAGCCCGTGGCCCTGCGCTGCGTGTTCCAGTGCCTCAAGGCCGTGAAGATCCCGGTCATCGGCCTGGGCGGCATCAGCTCGGCCGAGGACGCCCTGGAGTTCCTGCTCCTGGGCGCGGCCGCGGTGCAGGTGGGCACGGCCAATTTCCTGCGGCCGGACTTCGCCTTCCGCCTGGCCGCGGAGCTGCCGGAAGCCCTGGCCGGGCTCGGGGCCGCGGACCTGGATTCCTTCCGGGGCGGTCTGGAACTGCCGGACTGAGGTCCGCACTTGCCTCTGGGTGCAAATTGTATTAGGTAGGCTTTCCTTTCGCGGAGAGGTGTCCGAGTTGGCTGAAGGAGCACGCCTGGAAAGTGTGTGTACCTTAACGGGTACCGGAGGTTCAAATCCTCTCCTCTCCGCCATTTTGATCTTTTAGGGAAGCCGGACGGCGGGCGATCTGCGAACCCCGTCAGGTCCGAAAGGAAGCAGCGGTACCGGTTGACCCCGGGTGTCCGGCTTCCCTCAAATAAGGGCGCGTTGCACGACTCGCCCTTATTTTTTTCGCCCTTCCTCCACTCCCCGTCCCGGGCCCCTCTTTTTACCTCTTTTTTCATTTCATGCTTGACGCGTGTTATGGAGTTTGAAATTGTATGCGTGTTCGTCTGATGTCTTCCGGTTTGTTGTCCGCATTCACCGAGAGCAGAGGAGAACCCATGAAACGTACTCTTTCCTTCCTGGCGGCCGCTGTCCTGGTGCTGGGCCTGACCGCCACGGCCTGGGCCCACTTCGGCATGATCATCCCGAGCAAGCCCATGCTGGCCCAGGGCGACAAGTCCGTGGACCTGACCTTGAGCTTCATCCACCCCATGGAACTCCAGGGCATGAACATGGCCAAACCCAAGAGCTTTGCCGTGTACGTGGACGGCAAGCCGCAGGACCTGCTGGGCTCCCTGAGCGAGACCAAAGTCCTGGGTCACCAGGCCTGGAAGGCCAAGTATGACGTGAAAAAGCCCGGGGTTTACATCTTCGCCGTGGAGCCCCAGCCCTATCCGGAACCGGCCGAGGACAACTACATCGTCCACTACACCAAGACCGTGGTGGCCGCCTTTGGCGACGAGGACGGCTGGGACGCCGACCTGGGGCTCAAGGCCGAGATCGTGCCCCTGACCCGTCCGTTCGGCAACTACGCGGGCAACGTGTTCCAGGGCCTGGTCAAGTTCAAGGGCAAGCCCGTGCCCGGCTGCATGGTGGAAGTGGAGATGTACAACAAGGACGGCAAGTACGAGGCCCCCACCGAGTACATGAACACCCAGGTGGTCAAGACCGACGCCAATGGCGTGTTCACCTACGCCTGTCCCAAGGCAGGCTGGTGGGGCTTCGCGGCCCTGAACACCGACGACGTGAAGATCGAGGGCAAGGAAGTGGAAGTGGGAGCCGTGCTCTGGATCTACATGAACGATTTCAAGACCAAGAAATAGGCCTCCTTTCCAATGCGACAAAAAAGCCGGGAATGTCCCGGCTTTTTTGTTGCGCATGGTCAGCGCGCATCAATCGTGCTTATGCCCGTGCTCATGCTCGTGGGTGTGCTCGTGCTCGTGGGTGTGTTCATGGGTGTGGCCATCGTGGGTGTGCACATGGGTATGGGCATGACTATGGTCATGGGTGTGCACATGGCTGTGGCCGTCCTGCCCATGCTCATGCTCATGCGTGTGCTCGGCGTCGGAATGGTCATGGTCATGGGCGTCGCCGTGTTCATGGGCGTGTCCTGTTTCCTTCATCATCTTCTGATATTTCGTCTCTTTCTTGGGTCCGCAGCCGCAGTTGTCGCACATGAGAGTCCCTCCTGTTTGCTGATGGAACAACTAAACATTCCAGGTCCAATTTGTCCAGTGCTCCCTGCCTTGGGCAGGGCGGTTTTGGGTCGGCAGGCCCTTTGTGTAAACGCTCGCACCCACTTTACAAACAGTTCAGAATCGGATAGTTAGCTCGCGAAGCAAATACCCGCTCGCAGGCAGCTGCGATGCCGGGACGCCACCAGTGAAATGATCGGCTGTGGGGCCGTTTATGTCCGCTGAGCCGAAGCGGACCAGGGGAAGAGTCATGCTCGGAGCAAAGGGAGGGATCATGGTACGCTGGAAATGGAGATCGCTGTGTTGTTGCGTGTGGACGCTCACTTGCCTCGCGTTCGGAGCCGCGACCGCGCACGCTGCGGGCTTTGCCCTCTATGAGTGGAGCGCCCGGGCCAACGGCATGGGCGGGGCGGTGATCGCCTCCCGGACCCCGGACGCCTCGGCCATCGCGTACAACCCGGCCACCATGACCCAGATCGACTCCGCCTCCATGCTGGCGGGCGCCACGGTCATCACGCCCACGGCGGCCGTGCGGGTCAGCGGGACGGAGACCCACACGGACGACCAGACCTTTTTCGTGCCCCACGCCTTCTACATGCAGCCCCTGACCGACAAGGTCTGGTTCGGCATCGGCGAGTTCACCCGCTTCGGCCTGGGCACGGAATACCCCCAGGGCTGGCCGGGCCGGACGAGCCTCTACGACGTGCAGTTCAACACCTATTCGGTGCAGCCCACCATGGCCTTCAAGTTCTCCGACGATCTTTCCGTCGGCGTGGGCCTGGAGATCATGAAGGCGGACATCGACATCAAGCGGCAGGTCCTGGGCCTCCAGGACATGCACGTGACCACGGACGGCTATTCCATCGGCGGCAACCTCTCCGTGTTCTACAAGATCACCGACGAGTGGGCCGCCGGCTTCGTGGCCCGCACGCCCATGAAGCTGACGGGCAGCGGCAACGTGGCCTTCAATGCCCCCGGCGCGCCGTTCAACGACGGCAATGTGACCATGAACACCACCCTGCCGGACAGCTACTCCCTGGGCCTCAGCTACACGCCCAACGAGCAGTGGAGCTTCGAGTTCGACACCATCTTCACCCGCTGGGAACAGTACAAGAAGATGAGCTACGACTTCGACGCCACGGTCGGCCTGCCGGACACCGACGACATGAAGTACTGGAAGAACGTCTGGCGGTTCCAGTTCGGCGGCGAGTTCAAGGCCACGGACTGGCTGGCCATCCGCGCGGGCTACATCTGGGACCAGGAGCCCATCCGCAGCGGCCACGAGGACTACATGCTGCCCTCCAACGACCGCCAGCTGGTGACCTCGGGCCTGGGCTTCACCTGGGACGAGTGGACCCTGGACCTCTCCTACATGTACCTCTGGGCCAAGGACCGCTACGGCGCGCGCATCGGCACCGCGGGCACGAACGCGGACTTCGTGGACAACCACTGCCATCTCATCGGCACGTCCATCGGCTACACCTTCTAGTCTCCATTCCCGAGCGGACAATGACGGGGGGCCCTGGGGCCCCCCGTTTTCTTTCCCCGGTCCCCGTGCTAGCCAGTCCGCGAGGAGCGCGCATGATCGAGGCCGCACAGCTTTCCTTTGCCTATGACCGGGACGCCCGCGCCCTGGAAACCATGGACTTCCGCATTCCGGCCGGGACCCTGGCCGTGGTGGCCGGGGCCAACGGCAGCGGCAAGTCCACGCTCCTGTCCCTGCTGGCCGGGCTGGAGACGCCCAGCAGCGGAAGCCTGCGGCTGGGGGATTTCCTCCTGCCGGGCCAGGAGGCCGAGGCGCGCCGCATGGGCCGCCTGGTGGTCCAGGACGCGGACCTGCACATTCTGGGCGCCACCCTGGCCGAGGACCTGCTCCTGGGCCGGGAGGGCGGGGACCAGGCTGCGGCCCGGGGCATGGCCCAACGCTTCGGCCTGCTGGAGCACTGGGACAGCCCGGTGCAGACCCTGTCCTACGGCACCCGCCGCAAGCTCTGCCTGGCCGGGGCCCTGCTGGATGAACCCCGGCTGCTCCTGCTGGACGAGCCCTTCGCCGGGCTGGACTATCCCGGAATCCGGGAGATGCGCGGGATCCTGCGCGACAACCGGGGCCAGGGCCTGACCCAGGTGCTCAGCACCCACGACCTGGACCCTGTGGCCGATTTGGCCGATTTGCTGCTTGTCTTGGAACGCGGCCGCCTGGTGCTCTGNNGGCGCTCCGGCCGAGGTCCTGCCCGGACTGCGCGGCCTGGGCGTGCGGCCGCCGTGCTCCTGGCTGGCCGGGCGCGGGCTGGAGTATCCGGATGCCTAGCGCGGCCAGGCTCCTGGACCTGGACCCCCGGCTCAAGCTGGCCTGGGCCCTCCTGGCCGGCATCGGGGTCTGGTGCAGCGGCCCGGCCGGGCTCTGGGCCTGGCTGGCGGTCCTGGCCGCCGTGGCGGCCGCGCTGCGGCCCCTGTGGCCAAGCGGCCTGCGCCTTTGGCGGGGCGGTCTGGGCTTTGTCCTGTTCTGGGGCCTGCTCAAGAGCGGGCTGGACCTCTGGGCCGGGGCGGCCTGGGATGCGGCCCTGG
>DFYP01000048.1 GCA_002382645.1 Desulfovibrio sp. UBA4079
AGCGCGGCGGCGGTGGCCGTCAGGCCCCGCAGCAGGGTCCCGAGCCCGAGGAGGACCTGGGCCCGGCCTTCCCGTCCGAGGCCAGCGGCATGGACGACGTGCCGTTCTAGGCGGCGGATGTCTGAGGACAAGAAAGGGGGCGCTCTGCGCCCCCTTTCTTGTTTTTGACCAGCGCCGGTTCTGGCGCGGATGTTTTCCATCTGTTCGGGAAGAGTTTCTCTCAGTAATGGTAGCGGCACTGCACGATGATCAGAGCGTCGGCCTTGGCATCATAGGTGTAGACGAGCCGGTGCTCCTGGTCCATGCGACGGGACCAATAGCCGGTGAGGTCGAAGCGGAGAGGTTCGGGCTTGCCGAGGCCTTCGCTGGGGGCGCGCAGGGCGTCCCTGATCAGGGCGTTCAACCGCTTGAGCATGGCCTTGTCGGTCTTCTGCCAATACAGGTAATCCTCCCAGGCCTCCGCGGTCCAGGTGAGCCGGGGCATCACTCCTCCCGCAGGGAGTGCGCGGCGGCCTTGCCGGACTCCGCGTTGCGGATGCTCGCGCGCAGCCTGGCCGCATTGGCCGGGTTCTTGAGCAGGTAGGCCGTCTCGGCGATGCTGTTGAAGTCCACCAGGGACATCATGACCACGGCCTGGGCCTTGCGGCGGGTGATGATCACCGGCTCGTGGGAGTCGCAGACCGTGTCCATGGTCTCGGCGAGGTTTTTCCGCGCATCCGTGTAGGTGATGGCTACGGGCATGTCGTTCTCCTTGTTCCTGTACAAGAAATAGTACATGTCCGGGGCGCGGTCAAGAAAAGAGGGAGCCGGGCCGATCTCCCGGCGGAGAGGGGCGTTTGGGGGCTAGTTTTTCGCCAAAGCCCGGCGCTCGCGGTCGAGCTCGGCCAGGAGCGCCTGGAGCGTCCAGGTCTCGGACGTGGGCGTGAGGCAGGCCCAGAACTGGGGCGGCAGGCCCAGGTGCTTCCAGGCCGCCATGAAGGTGTGCAGTTCCTTTTCCTTGATCCCGGAGAGGATCACGGCCCGGGGCAGGTCCGAGTCCGCCCCCTGGCCATGGCCGCCGGGCAGGGCCAGGATTTCTGCCAGGGTTTTCTCCGCCTCGTTGCTGCCCGCAAAGACCGCGGGCACATCCTGGAACCCGAAGCGCTCCATCATGGCCAGCAGGGCCAGCTGGTCGGCCTGGGCGTAGCCGCAGACCAGGGCCCGGCGCGGGCCGTAGAGGACCTTGCCGGTGGCCTTTACGGGTTGGAGTCGTCCGGCCATGCGGGCCTCCGGATTTCCCAGAAGCGGTTGTAGATCAGGATCAGGCAGACCGCGAACAGGGCCGCGGCCACGCCCAGGGCGGCGTTCAGGTAGGGCGGGGCCGTGAGCGCCAGGCGGATGATCAGGGTGGCCACGGCGAAGCCGGAGTTGCGGAACACGGCCCGGAAGTGCGGCAGATAGCGCTGGGCGATGAGCACGATGAGGATGTCCGAGAAGATGAGCACGGTGTAGAAGGCCGAGAAGAAGTCGAACATGGGCTCGCTGTTGAGGCCCATCCAGAGGTTGCTGGAGCCCATGACCAGGAAGCAGAGCAGGATGACCAGGGCGATGATCTTCTTGGCCGTGGCGAAGGCGTAGCGCGAGGCCCCGTCCAGGATGGCCGGCCGGGCGGTCTGCTGGAGGTGGTGGTAGTAGCCCAGGATGGCGAAGATGGCCAGGGCCCCGGCCCCGTCCGAGAGCAGCCGCAGCAGGGGCTCGCTCACCTCGGAGACCACCACGGGCTCGGGGAACTGGGCCAGGTGCTTGAAGGCGCTCCGCAGCAGGATCACGGCCAGGATCTCGATCTGCTTGCCCACGGCCTTGGACACCGAGCAGGGCAGGGTGAAGATGAGGCTGATCACCTCCATGATGAGCACCAGGGTGAAGGCCAGGTTCACGGCCAGGAAGTGGTTCCCGCCGAGCATGTGGCTCAGCCCGGGCGGCAGCAGGCCGCGCCGGGAGAGCTCCACCCCGAGGAGGGTCAGGAGGAAGGCCGCCACCAGGACCAGGGCGGCCGAGCGCTGGGTGCCCTTGGACTCCCAGAACTGGTGCAGGGCGTCGAAGGTGTCGCGCAGGGCCTCGACCATGCGGATCAGGATTTTCATGAGCCGGAGTCTAGCCGGGATCGGCCGGAAAGAAAACAGCGCAGGCGGAGGGTCGCCTAGATTTCGAAAAGCATCTCGAGATCGTCACGGGTGAGCGTCTTGAACGCGGATTGGCCCGGGATGATGGCCTCGGCCACGTCCTTCTTCTGCTCCTGGAGCTTGAGGATCTTCTCCTCCACCGTGTTCTGGCAGATCATCTTGTAGGCGAAGACCTGGCGCTTCTGGCCGATGCGGTGGGTGCGGTCCGTGGCCTGGTTTTCCACGGCCGGGTTCCACCAGGGGTCGTAGTGGATGACGTAGTCCGCGGCGGTCAGGTTGAGCCCCGTGCCGCCGGCCTTGAGCGAGATGAGGAAGATGGGCACGTCCGGGTTCTCGTTGAAGTTGTCCACCTGCTCCAGGCGGTCCTTGCTCGAGCCGTCCAGGTAGGCGAAGGGCACCTCCTTGATCTGGAGCCAGGAGCGGATGATGTGGAGCATCTGCACGAACTGGGAGAAGACCAGGACCTTGTGCCCGCCCTCCACGATGTCCGTGACCAGGTCCTTGAAGGCGTCGAACTTGCCCGAGGGCAGGTTCGTGTTCAGCCCGGGCATGTCGAGCTTGAGCAGCCGCGGGTGGCAGCAGATCTGGCGCAGCTTGAGCAGGGCGTCCAGGATGGACATCTGGCTCTTGGCCAGGCCCTTCTCCTCCACGTCCTTCATGACCTGGTCGCGCAGGCGCTTGGCCAGGGCGCTGTAGAGGTCGCGCTGCTCGTCCACCAGGTCGCAGTAGTGGGTGGTCTCGATCTTGGGCGGCAGGTCCTTGGCCACCTCGGCCTTGGTCCGGCGCAGGATGAAGGGCTTCACCCGGGTCTTCAGGTATTCCAGGGTCTCCTCGTCGCCGTCCTTGATGGGCTTGACGATGCCGCGCTGGAAGGAGTGCTGCGAGCCGAGGAACCCGGGCATGAGGAACTCGAACAGGCTCCAGAGCTCGAACAGGTTGTTCTCGATGGGCGTGCCCGAGAGGCAGAGGCGCATGTCGGCCTCCAGGCGGCGCACCGAGCGGGCCGTGATCGTGTTCGGGTTCTTGATGTTCTGGGCCTCGTCCAGGATGACCGTGGCGTAGCGGTACTTGAGCAGCTCGTCCAGGTCGCGGCGCAGCAGGGCGTAGGTGGTGATGATCAGGTCCGACTCGACGATCTGCTGGAACAGGTCGTCGCGCTTGGTCCCGTAGATGGTCAGCCGGCTCAGGCCGGGCACGAACTTGGCCGCCTCGCGCTCCCAGTTGGGCAGCACCGAGGTGGGCACGATGATCAGGTTGGCGCCCTTGATCCCGCGCTCCTTGAGCATCTGCACGAAGGACAGGGTCTGGATGGTCTTGCCCAGGCCCATCTCGTCGGCCAGGATGCCGCCGAAGCCGTACTCGCGCAGGAAGTTCAGGTAGCTCAGGCCGTGGAGCTGGTAGGGCCGCAGCTTGGCGTCCAGGCCCTTGGGCGGGTCCAGGAAGCGGATTTCCTGGAAGTTGTTGATCTTCTCCCTCAGGTTCACGAAGTAGGCGTCGGTCTTGGCCTGGGGCAGGTCCTCCAGGATCTTTTCCAGGACCGGCACCTCGAACTGCTGGAACTGCTTCTGGGGCGGCTTTTCCGGATCAAAGCCCAGGGCCTTGAGCTTGTGGCCGAGCTTCTTGAGCCAGGACTCGGGCAGGCTCGTGTAGGAGCCGTCCTTGAGCTGGACGTAGCGCTTGCCCTGGGTCCAGGCCTTCCAGATGAGCTCGATGGGCACCTTCTGGTCGTCGTACTGGACGTTCAGGTCCAGGTTGAACCACTTGTTCTCCTCGTCGCTCTCCACCTCGGCCACGATCTCGGGCTTGGCCAGCCGGACCTTGTAGCGGGTCAGGTTCTTCTCGCCGAAGACCCGGTAGGCCTCCACCAGGCGGGGGTAGTGGTCCAGGAGGAAGGTGATGGCCTCCTCCTGCTCCATGAACCAGACCGCGTTGCTGCGGGCCTGGAAGCCCATGCCCTGGAGCTCGGAGAAGAGCAGGGCCTCCTCGTCCTGGCCGCGGCGCACCAGGAAGGAGCGGCCCTCGAAGTGGTAGCTGCCGGTCTGGAGGTCCGGGTTGGGCCCGGGCAGGACGATCTCGCCGTGCTCGGTGTCGTAGACGTTCTGGATGGTCAGGGTCAGCAGGCTGCCTTCCTCGTCCAGGTAGAGCTTGGGATTGAAGCTCGCCGGGGCGAAGATCGGGCCCATGCGCTCCAGGAAGTCCTCCTGGCCGTGGAGATCCGAGGCCGGGATGGCGGTCCAGACCCGGTCCAGGAACTCGGAGATGTCGGCGTGCGGGATGATCGGGTTCTGCTCGACCATCTGCTGCACGAGCTCCGGGTCCAGGCCGGTCTGCACTGGGAAGAAGCCGCCGTGGTAGTACACCCAGAGCGGCAGGCGGCCGTAGAAATAGACCTCGTCCTCGCCGGTGATGGAGAACGGCGGCTTGCCCTCGCGGGAGAGCAGGATGTCGAAGTGCAGGCCGTCCTCGGACAGGGCCGGGGAGAGCTTGAGCTGCATGGTCTTGTTCTCGATGCGCAGGGGCTGGTCGGTCTCCCGGAGGTACAGGTAGTACTCGTTCTTGATGGCCCGGAAGAACCAGGAGTGCAGGCCCGCGGGCAGCTCCACCCGGTGGCCGTGGTAGTCCAGGTAGTGGCCGATCATCTCGCAGACCCGGGGCAGGTGCGGGGAAACCTCGCTCCAGTCCGGGTTCTGGACCACCTGCTCGAGCGTCACGGGGGTCTGCACGTTGGAGATGCCGCCCTTGTTCTGGCGGCCCCGGAACAGGGCCACCTGGAGCCGCCCGGGCTCGGGGTAGAAGCGGAAGATGTAGTAGTGCTTGCCGGGCTCGGGCTCCAGCTCGGTGGAGAAGAAGGTGCGGAAGGTCTGGCGCCAGTCCGTGCGCGGCTTGGGGGCCTCCTCGCCGGAGTCGGTGTCCAGGGATTTCAGGAGCTTGAGCGCCGTGGCCCCGATGTGGCGGCAGACCCCGGAGAAGGAATCCGGGCAGTTGCAGAAATAGCTGATGGTCTGCTCCTCCAGGTTCAGCCCGATCTCCGAGGCATAGACCTGGAAATCGTCGCCCTGGATCTGGCCGTCCACGTCCCAGAACTGGGAGCGCTTCTTGAGGTCGAGCTTCTGGACCCCACCGGAGTCCAGGATGGCGTGCGATCCCTCCAGAATGTACTCCGGGATCGTGTCCCGGACGAACTTCTGGAGGATTTTTTTGACGACGGCGTCTTCACCGTGAGCCATGTGAAACCCGATACTCCCCGCCCAAAATGGCGCTACGGACCTGCATCCCAACACTGGAGCCTAACCTGAAAACCAACCACTGATCAAGGGGGCGCTTGGCTTTTCCGGGTCCTTGGGACATACTGGGCCCGAGCGGCAAGGTGCGAGCATATGAACACTTTTTCTGTCCTTGGCAAGGGGTGGGGTTTGAGAAAAGTCGTCTGGCTGCTGGTCGTCTTTCTGGCCCTGACCGCCTGCGACCGGCCGGAGCGCTCACCCGCCGGTCCGCCCCCGGCCCCCTCGGCCCGCGATTTCGGCCCGCCCGTGGACGGCGGACGGCTGGTGGAGGCCGTCCTGGGCGAGCCCATGAACCTCATCCCGCCCCTGGCCACGGACGCGGGCTCCCACGCCGTGGCCGAGCACCTCTACGTGGCCCCGCTCAAGTACGACAAGGACATCAAGCTCGTGCCCTGGGCCGCCGAGTCCTTCGAGGTCCTGGAGGACGGCCGCCTGCTGCGCTTCCGCCTGCGGCCGGGCATCCGCTGGTGGGACGGGGTGGAGCTCACGGCCAAGGACGTGGAGTTCACCTACAGGCTGATGATCGACCCGAACACGCCCACGGCCTACGCCGAGGACTACCTAGCCATCCAGGAGTTCAAGGTCACGGGCCGCTACGGCTTCGAGGTGCGCTACGAAAAGCCCTTTGCCCGGGCCCTGGTGACCTGGGCCCAGTCCATCCTGCCCGAGCACGCCCTGGCCGGGCAGGACCTCATGAACACCCGCTACTCCCGCCAGCCCCTGGGCTGCGGGGCCTACAAGCTCAAGGAGTGGGAGCCGGGCAGCCGGCTCGTGCTCACGGCCAGCGAGGACTATTTCGCGGGCCGGCCGCACATCGACGAGATCGTGCTCCGGATCATCCCGGACCAGTCCACCCAGTTCCTGGAACTCAAGGCCGGGAACCTCGACCAGATGGGCCTGTCGCCCTACCAGTACCTGTTCGAGACGAGCGGGCCGGAGTGGGAGAAGAACTTCCGCAAGTACGAGTACCTCTCCTTCGGCTACACCTACCTGGGCTACAACCTGGACAACCCGCTGTTCGCGGACAAGCGGGTGCGCCAGGCCCTGGACTCGGCCATCGACAAGGAGGAGATCGTCAGCGGTGTGCTGGCGGGCCTGGGCGTGCCGGCCGTGGGGCCGTACAAGCCCGGGACCTGGTTCTTCAACGACGCCCTCAAGCCCCGGCCCTACGACCCCGAGCTGGCCCGGGCCATGCTGGCCGAGGCGGGCTGGCGTGACACGGACGGCGACGGCCTCCTGGACAAGGCCGGCCGGCCGTTCGCCTTCACCATCCTGACCAACCAGGGCAACACCCAGCGCATCCAGGCCGCCACCATCATCCAGCGCCGCCTGCGCGACGTGGGCGTGGCGGTCAAGATCCGCACCGTGGAGTGGGCCGCGTTCATCAAGGAATTTGTGGACAAGGGCCGCTTCGACGCGGTCATTTTGGGCTGGAACATCCTCCAGGACCCTGATATTTATGACGTGTGGCATTCATCCAAGGCCGTGGCCGGGGGGCTCAACTTCGTGCACTACCGGAACGCGGAACTGGACGCCCTCCTGGAGGAGGGCCGGAGGACCCTGGACCAGCGGCGGCGCACGGCCATCTACCGCCGTGTGCAGGAGATCTTCCACGAGGACCAGCCTTACTGCTTCCTGTACATTCCCATGTCCCTGCCCATCCTCCAGGCCCGCATCCAGGGCGTGGAGCCGGCTCCGGCGGGCATCGACCACAACTTCTACCAATGGTGGATCCCGCGCGAGTTCCAGCGCCCGGTTCTCCAGCAGTGAGCGCATGATCCGGATCAATGAAATCCTGGACAAGTTGTCCTCCTACATCGACAAGCCCGACCTGGAGCTGATCCAGCGGGCCTACGTCTTCGCGGCCCAGGCCCACGAGGGCCAGACCCGGCTCTCGGGCGAGCCCTACCTGGCCCATCCCCTGGCCGTGGCCAGCGTCCTGGCGGACATGAAGATGGACGAGGCCACCGTGGCCTCGGGACTCCTGCACGACACCGTGGAGGACAGCGGCGTCTCGGTGGACGAGCTGGAGGAGCTCTTCGGCGAGGAAGTGGCCGACATCGTGGACGGGGTCACCAAGATCAGCCAGATGCAGTTCGAGTCCAAGGCCGTGGCCCAGGCCGAGAACATCCGCAAGATGATCCTGGCCATGGCCGAGGACATCCGGGTGGTCATGGTCAAGCTGGCCGACCGGCTGCACAACATGCGCACCCTGGACTACCACCAGAACACGGTGAAGCAGCGGCTCATCGCCCAGGAGACCATGGACATCTATGCGCCCCTGGCCAACCGCCTGGGGCTGCACCGGACCAAGATCGAGCTGGAGGACCTCTGCCTCAAGTACCTGAAGCCCGACGTCTACGAGCAGATCGAGGACGGGGTGCGCCAGCACCACACCGCGGGCCAGGAGTACATCGACAAGGTCATCGTCCTGATCCAGGACATGCTCAAGAAGAACGGCATCAAGGCCCGGCTCCTGGGCCGCACCAAGCACATCTACAGCACCTACCAGAAGATGCTCCAGCAGAACCTGGGGCTGGACGAGGTCTACGACCTCATCGCCTTCCGAGTCATCGTGGACTCGCTCAAGGACTGCTACGCCACCCTGGGCCTGATCCACTCCATCTGGAAGCCGGTCACCGGGCGGTTCAAGGACTACATCTCCATCCCCAAGGCCAACATGTACCAGAGCCTGCACACCACGGTCATCGGGCCGGACGGGGAGCGCATCGAGATCCAGATCCGCACCGAGGAGATGCACCGGGTGGCCGAGTACGGCGTGGCCGCCCACTGGCAGTACAAGGAGAAGGCCCGCAAGGGCGGCGGCGCGGGCAGCTCGCGGGACGCCGAGCGGTTCACCTGGCTCCGCCAGATCCTGGACTGGCAGCGGGAGCTGTCCGATCCGCGCGAGTTCATGGCCTCCCTGCGCTTCGACCTGTTCCAGGACGAGGTCTACGTGTTCACCCCCCGGGGCGACATCAAGGAGCTGCCCGAGGGGGCCACGCCCGTGGACTTCGCCTACTCCATCCACTCCCAGGTGGGCGACCGCTGCGCCGGGGCCAAGGTCAACGGCCGGCTGGTGCCCCTGTCCACCCCGCTCAAGAACGGCGACCGGGTGGAGATCATCACCGACCCGCACCGCACGCCCAGCCGCGACTGGCTCAAGTTCGTCAAGACCGCCCGGGCGCGCACCCGGGTCAAGCAGTACATCCGCACCGAGGAACGGGCCCGGAGCATCGAGCTGGCCCGTGAGCTTCTGGAGAAGGAGGGCCGCAAGGCCGGGATCAACGTGGCCAAGGCCATGAAGGACGGCCTGTTCCAGAAGCTGGCCGAGGAGTTCTCCTGCGGCTCCCAGGACGAGCTGCTGTCCCAGGTGGGCTACTCCCGGATCACGGCGAACAAGGTCGTGAAGCGGCTCTACGCCGTGCTCCAGGGCGAGAAGCCCGAGGACCAGAAGCCCATGGAGAAGCCCGCGCCCCCGGCCGAGGACGCCAAGGGCAAGGGCAAGCTGGAGGGCCTCAAGATCAGCGGCGTGGACAACGTGCTCGTGCGCTTCGCCAGCTGCTGCAACCCCCTGCCCGGCGAGCCCATCATCGGCTACATCACCCGCGGCCGGGGCGTGACCATTCACACGACCACCTGCCCCAACGTCAAGGGCTTCGAGCCCGAGCGCCTGCTCAACGTGTCCTGGGACGGCAAGCAGGAGGACAAGCCCTATCCTTCGCGGGTGCGCATCAAGTGCGCCAACCAGAAGGGCGTGCTGGCCAAGGTGGCCACCATGCTGGCCGACGACAACATCAACATCGCCTCCGGGACCTTCGAGTCCAGCGTGGACGGCACCTCGGTCCTGGAGTTCACCGTGGAGGTCACGAGCCTGGACCAGCTGTACCACGCTCTGACCCGGCTCAAGAATCTGGACGCGGTCAGCGAGGCCGTGCGTGTTTCCTAGTGGTTTGCAACAGGAGGGGTGAAGGCATGGCCAAGACTTCGGGACTGGAGAATCTGAGCCGCGAGGAGTTGCTGGAGAACCTGGAAGGCGGGCTGTTCGACCTGCTGACCACCGAGGAGGACTACTCGGACCTGGCTGAGATGACCCTGGCCCTGGGCATCCGCCACTTCCTCATGGAGCGCTTCGACCAGGCCAAACGCGAGGACCTGCTGCCGCTGTTCGACGACGCCGAGCGGCTTCTGGCCGAACTGGTGGCCCACGCCGGGGAGCTGGGCCTGGTGGACCTGGAAGAAGAGGACTAGGGCCCGCCGACCGACGGGCCCCGGGTTTTCTCCAGCCTTACTTCTTGGGCGCGTGGCACTTGTTGCAGGCCGTGGGGCCCTGCTTCAGGGCCTTGTGGCAGCCCACGCAGCTGTGCGCGCTCCCCGCGGCGTGGAAGGCGTTGTACCAGGACTTTTCGCCCTTCTTCTCCTTCAGGTCGCTGTGGCAGCCGCCGCACTTCAGGTCCTTGGGATTCTCCGCGATCTTGTGGTGACAGCCGGCGCACTCCAGCTTGGCGTGGCTGGCGTGGCGGAAGGTCACGCTGCCCTGGGTGGCGGCCTGGGCCGGACGCAGGACCAGTTCCTTGGACGGGGCCTCGGCGGCCAGGGCCCGGCCCGGGAAGAGCCCCAGGATCAGGGCCAGGGTCAGAATGTACAGGCTCAAGCGCTTCATGGCGTCCTCCTTGTGTCTTCCACAAGGAAGGAAGCATTCGGCGTGCCAATCGCACCCGCTGCAATTCATTGAATATTTTTTGTGGATGGGGGTCCGGTCCGAGCCATTCTGTGCAGAATCTGCGCAGAATGCGCTGTTTTTGCCCTGGGCTCAGGGCCGGGGCGCGGCCTGGTCCAGGAAGCGCACAGCCTCGCGCCGGAGGCCCAGGAGCACGGCGCTGCCCGGTGCGGGCAGCCGCTGCGGGTCCGGCCGGGCCCAGAGCCGCAGGAATCCGGCCTGGCACAGGACCAGGGG
>DFYP01000061.1:0-7574 GCA_002382645.1 Desulfovibrio sp. UBA4079
CGGGTCGTGGCCCAGCCCGGCCAGGGCCTGGGCAATGGCTTGGGCCTGGACCAGGTTGTCCTGCTCGTCCAGGGGCGCGTCCGGGGCCAGGCGGTCGTGGAGAACGGCTACCCGCACGAGGCTCCGCCCAGCCGCTCCAGGGCCGAGTCCAGGATCATGGCGATGAGTTCCTGATAGCTCACGTTGTGCTGGCCGCAGAGGATGACCAGGTCCGAGATGATCGGGTTGATCCCGGCCAGGGGGTTCACCTCGATGAACGAGGGCGCGCCGTTCGCGTCCAGGCGGATGTCGATGCGGCCCGCGTCCCGGCAGCCCAGGCCCTGCCAGGCGGCCAGGGCCAGGCCCTGGGCGGCGTCGGCCTCCGGGCCCTGGACCGGGCGGTATTCCACGCGGTTCTCAAAATCCTTCTTGTTGAGATAGGTGTAGCCCGCGCCCTCGGCCCGCTCCAGGAAGACCACCTCCATGCAGCCCAGGCTGCGGGCCTTGGCCCCGGCGCCGGCCAGGCCCACGGTGAACTCCCGGCCCGGGAGGTAGGTCTCCACGAGCACGGGCTGGCGGAAGCGGGAGAGCAGGTCGCGGCAGACCGTCTGCAGGGCCTCGGGCGAGGTCACCTTGGAGGCGCCGGAGATGCCCTTGCCCGTGCCCTCGGTGCAGGGCTTGACGAACAGGGGATAGGGCAGGCTGACCGAGGCGATTTCGCAGGGCTCGCGGACCACGGCGAAGTCCGGGGTGGCCAGGCCCAGGTCGCGGACGAAGCGCTTGCAGGCGGCCTTGTCCAGGGTCAGGGCCAGGACCAGGGGGTCGGAGAAGGTGTAGGGGATCTGGTAGGCGTCCAGCAGCGCGGGCACCAGGGCCTCGCGGCCCGGGCCGTAGAGCCCCTCGGCGATGTTGAAGACCAGGTCCCAGCGTTTGCCCGCGGCCAGGGCCTCCACGAGCTGGAAGGCGTTGCCCACGCGCTCGGTCTCGTGGCCCAGGCCGGAAAGGGCCTGCTCGATGCCCTCGATGGTGTCCTCGCGGTCGAACTCTGCGGTCTGCTCCAGGGTGAAGCCCCGGGCCAGATACCAGTCCTGGAGATCGAAGGTCAGCCCGATCCTCATGCCGGGTTCCCGGAAACCGCGCCGTCCGGGTAGCGGAAGGTCCTGCCTTCGTAGTTGGTCAGCACCAGGTCGCCGTCCTCGGCGTATCCGGCCACGTAGTCCGGGGACACCGGGATCTTGCCGCCGCCGCCGGGGGCGTCGATGACGAAGTGCGGCACGGCGTAGCCCGTGGTGTGGCCGCGCAGGGAGCGGATGATCTCGATGCCCTTGCCGACCTTGGTGCGGAAGTGGGCCGAGCCGTTGATGGGGTCGCACTGGTACAGGTAGTAGGGCCGCACCCGGGCCTTGAGCAGGCCGTGGAACAGGGCCTTCATGGTGGCCGGGTCGTCGTTCACGCCCTGGAGCAGCACGGTCTGGGAGCCCAGGGGCGCGCCCGCGTCGGCCAACATCTCGCAGGCCCGGGTGGTCTCCGGGGTGAGCTCGTCGGGGTGGGCGAAGTGCAGGCTGATCCACAGCGGGTGGTGCCGCCGGATCACCCGGGTCAGGCTCTTGGTCACGCGCTGGGGCAGCACGGCCGGGACCTTGGAGCCCAGGCGCACGAACTCCACGTGGGGGATGCGCGAGAGCCGCGAGAGGAGCCAGTCCAGGGCCTCGTCCGAGAGGGTCAGGGCGTCGCCGCCCGAGAGGAGCACGTCGCGCACGCCCGGGGTGGCGGCGATGTACTCCAGGGCGCGTTCCCAGCGCTTCTTGAAGACGTGCGCGGCCTTGTGCCCGCCCACGGCGCGGGAGCGCGTGCAGTAGCGGCAGTAGGTGGAGCAGAAATCCGTGACCAGGAAGAGCACGCGGTCAGGGTAGCGGTGGACCAGGCCGGGCACGGGCATGTGGCTGTCCTCGCCCAGGGGGTCGGCGGCCTCGCCGGGACCGGCGCAGGTCTCGGCCATGCTCGGGATGACGCAGCGCCGCACGGGCTGGGCCGGGTTCTCGGGGTCCAGCAGGGAGGCGTAGTAGGGCGTCACGGCAAAGGGCAGGCCGGTCTGGCCCGGGAACATGGCCCGGCGCTCGTCGTTGGAAAGATGGAGGATGCGGGCGATGTCCGGGAGCGAGGTGATGCGGTTCTTGAGCTGCCAGCGCCAGTCGTTCCAGTCCTTGAGGCTGGCCTGGGGGTAGAAACGCTCGTGGAAATCCTTGGTGCGCGCGCTGACGTGCACGTGCGGCAGGGGGATGGCCCGGGCGCGGCGGCCGGGGCGCTGATCCGGGGCATAGGCCAGGGGGTGATGTCCGGCGTCGAAATCTCCGGCGGAGGACAGGACCCCCGCAGGGTCGGGAGGCTCGGCGGCGGTGGTTTCCAGGCACTCTTTCATGGTCACGCTCCTTGGCGTTGATGGTTGCGGGTTCAGACCGAGGCGCCGCCCCGCTGCGACGTGGGGCAGGTCGGCGTCTTTTCGTCCCCGGCAGGAGGCTCCTGGGGGGTGATGACGATGTCGATGATCTCGAAGCCGGAGAGGATCAGGATCTGGTCGCCGTTCTCGTCGGCCCAGGTCACGCCCTCGCCGATGATGCCCTCGCCGGAATAGCGGGCCAGGTCCGGGCTCTTGACCAGATAGTCCACGCCGGAGTCGTCCTGGATGATGACCGAGCCGTCGTCGTCCAGAACAATGACCCCGGAGACGCTCACCGCCTCACGCTCCGTGGGGGTCTGGGCCCCGGCGGCCGGGACGCAGAACAGGAGCAGGAGCAGGGCAGCGGCGCACAGGCCGACGCGGACAGAACCGCGAGACATTCAACAGACCTCCTCCGGCAGCGGGCAGGGGCCCAAGGCCGGGGACAAGGGTTCTTGGCCGTCCTCGAGACGGCGCAGTTCCAAGACATCGAGCACCGGGTGGCCGTCGGCCCGCAGCACGGTGCCGCGCACGGCCACCACCTCGCCCAGGAGGTGGAGCAGGTCGCCGGGCCGGGGCCCGCGCAGCTCGAACTCCTCCTCGGTGTCCGTGGCCAGACAGAGGCCCGTGACCGCGCCCCGCTCGTCCCAGGAGCAGGGCTGGAGGATGCCGGTCCGTCCGGCACAGGAGGAAGCGCGCAGGGCCATGAGGCCTCCCCGGAATGCTCCGGTGCTTTTGCGCGCCAAGAGCAAATCCAGGGCCAAACGACAACAGCTTGGAATAGTTCAGGAAGGGCTCCGCGGGCCCGGGGCGGGTTCGGAACCGGAAGTTCCTGTTTTTGGGGGCCCATGGGCCGCGATCCAGGCCCAGGGCGGGCCCAGGACCCCTCTGGAGGGGGGTGCGCCGCGAGAAACGCAAGGAAAATCGGAGATTAAAAACAGTCTAGAGGAATATCGGAACTCTCGATTCCGCAAGGCCCATGATAGGAACCGCGAGTTCCTGTTTTTGTGGGGAAGCGAGGCGGGCCGGGGCCCGCGTGCTGGGCCGTCAGCGGCCGGCCTTGAACGGCTCCTTTTTCAGGCCGTGGCGGGTCATGAGCTTGTGCAGCTGGCGGGTGGTCAGGCCCGCGTGCCTGGCGCTTTCGTTGATTTTGCCCCGGTGCTCGGTGAGCACGGCCCGCAGGTAGCGCTCCTCCACGTCGGCCAGGAACCGCCGCCGGGCCTCGGCCAGGGGCAGGCTGGCGTCCACCGGGATGAGCGCCGAGGCCGCGTCCTCCCCGAACATCTCGGCCGGGAAGCTCTCGGGCGAGAGGAGTTCGCCGGCCTCCAGGATGTAGGCCCGCTCGATGACGTTCTCCAGCTCGCGGACGTTGCCCGGCCAGGGGTAGCGCCTGAAGGCCTCGAGCACGGCCGGGGAGAAGCCCCGGATGTCCGAGGGGTCGGTGAGCTTGATGCGCGCGAGGATGCTCTGGGCGATGAGCTCGATGTCCTCCACCCGGTCGCGCAGGGGCGGCAGCTCCACGGGGAACACGTTGAGCCGGTAGAACAGGTCCGTGCGGAACTTGTCCTGGCGGCAGAGGTCCTTCAAATCCTCGTTGGTGGCCGCGATGATTCGGACGTTGGCCTCCAGGTCGCGCTCCCCGCCCACGCGCTGGAAGCTCTTGTCCTGGAGCACGCCCAGGAGCTTCACCTGGGAGGACGGCGGCAGGGTGCCCACCTCGTCCAGGAAGATGGTCCCGCCCCCGGCGATCTCGAACTTGCCGAGCTTCTGGCGCACGGCCCCGGTGAACGCGCCCTTTTCGTGGCCGAACAGCTCGCTCTCGATGAGGGTCTCGGGGATGGCCCCGCAGTGCACCGCGATGAACGGCCGGTCCGCGCGGTTGGAGTGCTGGTGGATGAGCCGGGCCAGGGTGCCCTTGCCCACGCCGGTCTCGCCGGTCAAGAGCACCGTGGTCCGGGTGGGGGCCACGCGCCGGAGCTTGCGGAAGACCTCCTGCATGAGCGGGGAGTTGGTCTGGCTGACCTCCTGGGAGTCGCGGTTCCAGAACCGCCCCCGCAGATAGTCCAGCTCGTGCTGGAGCTGGTTCAGCTCCTCCAGGCTCTCGGTGACGTAGGCGATCTCGGCGGCGTCCAGGGGCAGGGTCAGGTAGTTGGCGGCCCCGGCCTTGACCGCCTTGACCGCCTCGCGGGTCAGCTCCGGCGGGCAGAGCACGAACACCGGGGTCTGCGGGGCCAGCTCGCGGAAGGCCGTGAGGTCCTGCTCGTAGCGCCGCTCCGAGCCCCGGCCCGGGCCCTCGCCCAGCAGGCGCACGTCGATGAAGGCCAGGTCGGCGTGGGCCGCCAGGGCCTTCTGGAACGCGGCCTTGGCCGGAAAGCGCTCGACCCGGCACTCGTCCTCGTAGCAGCGCTCCACAGCGGAGAGATCAGTGGCGGGCTCGCCGCAGACAAGAATGGTTTTCATGCCTTTCGCGATCTTCCGCAATTCGCGGGGTCTGTCAATGGTGCGGAGACGCGTTCGGAGGGAAAGGCGGGGCGGCGGGGACCGCCAGTCATGGCCCCCGCCGCCCATGACGCCGCCGGAAGGGATGGGGGGGATCCGGCGGCGCGATGGAACCATCGCTGTCAATTCTGACATAATAAAAAAAGCCGGACCGCGTCAAGCGTTCTGAGCGATCTCTCCAGAAATCCTTGCAAACAGGCCTTGTTTTGATAAGGCTAGCCCGAGCCGCCGGACGGCCCGTCCGGCTCCCTCGCAACGCTTCCGGAGGAAAGGTGCGCCACTGGTTCCGCCAACGCCTGGGCCTGACGTTTTCCCTGGCCCTGGCCCTGATCCTGGCCGGGGCCCTGGCCGGCATCGGCAGCGCGGTGCATTCCCGGCTCACGGACCTGGACGAGGCGCTCTCGGGCCAGAGCGAGCAGACCGTGCGCGGCCAGGCCGCCCTGCTCCTGGCCCGGGCCACCCAGGACGAGGCCGACCACCTCAACGCCCTGTTCCTCAAGTTCGAATCCCTGGTCCAGACCATGGCGATCCAGGCCGGATTCCTCCTGGACCACGCCACCGAGCGCCTCTACGGGCCCGAGATCCCCCTGCGCCTGCGGCCCCAGCCCGGCGGCTGGTTCGCGGACAGGGAGTCGAGCCGGGCCCCGGCCATCTTCTGGGGCGGGCCCGCGCCCACCCCGGAGGCCGAGCGCGGCCTGCGCTCCCTGGGCCACATGCAGCCCCTGCTGGAAGGCTTCCTGGCCAACGAGCAGCTCTGTTCGAGCCTCTGGTTCGTGGGCGCCGCGGGCTTTGCCCGGATGACCTCCCGCGACCCCGTGGTCCTGCCCCGGACCCTGGAGCACGATCCCCGCAACAAGCCCTATTACCGTCTGGCCGAGCCCGGCCAGGGCCCGGGACGCAAGGCCCGCTGGACCGGGGTCTTTGCCGGGGAGGCCGGGGCCGAGCCCCTGGTGGCCGTGGTGGCCCCGGTGTACTCCCAGGTCGGCGGCTTTCTCGGGGTGGCCGGAGTGGACCTGCCCCTGGCCTCCATCGCGGCCTACGTCTTCGGCCAGCCCCATCCGGCCGTGACCCTGGACCGGAACGTGGCCTCCACCCGCTTCCCGGACGAATTCTCCCTGCTGGTGAGCCCCGAGGGCGAGATCCTCGCCGCGCGGCCCCAGGACCTGCCCCGCCTGGGCCTGCCCGAGGGCGGCCTGCGCAACCTGGTCCCGGGCCAGAGCCTGCGCCTGGGCCTGCGGGATTCCTCCAACCCGGAGGTGCGCTCCCTGGCCGGGGACATCCGCGGCGGCACCGGCGGCCAGGCCCTGGTCTCCCTGGACGGGGACTCCTGGGTGGCCTTCCATCACCCCATCCCCAGCACGGGCTGGAGCTTCTGCCAGTTCGTGCCGGAAAGCGGAATCCTCGGCCCCCTGGTGGGCGCGCGCCGGGCCATGGTCCGGGCCGTGGACGCCCTGAACGCGGAGATCGGGCTCATCGCCCTGGCCTTCCTGGCCGCGGCCCTGACCGTGGTCATGCTTTTCTTCCGGTTCCTGCTCCTGCGGCCCCTGGCCCGGATCCAGGACGGCTTCGCGTCCCTGGCCTCCGGCGACCTGGAGGCCCGCGTGGACGAGTCCCTGCCCGGCGAGCTGGGCCGCCTGGCCAAGAGCTTCAACGAGACCGCCGCCAGCCTGGCCGAGTGGCACCAGGCCGCCCTGCGCGCCGAGCGCCGCTACCGCGACATCTTCGAGAACGCGGTCAACGGCGTGTACCAGAGCACGCCCCAGGGCCGCATGATCCGGGTCAACCCGGCCATGGCCCGGATGTTCGGCTACGAGTCGCCCTCGGCCATGCGCGAGCAGGTCCACAACTTCTCCCTGCAGCACTACAGCGAGCCCAAGGAGCGCGAGGAGCTCCTGGCCATGGCCCGGGAGCGCGGCGAGATCCGCGGCAAGGTCATCGCCTTCCGCCGCCGCGACGGGGCCCGGCTCTGGGGCTCGGTGAACGCCCGGGCGGTCTATGACGCCAAGGGCGAGATGGCCCTCATGGAGGGCACGGTGGAGGACATCACCGAGCGCCGCCAGGCCGAGGAGGAGCGCCTGGCCATGAACCAGCAGCTCACGGCCATGAACGAGCAGCTCACGGCCATGAACGAGGAGCTCTCCGCGGCCAACGAGGAGATGGCCTCCACCAACGAGGAGCTGGTCCAGACCAACGACGAGCTGGTGGCCGAGATGGCCCTGCGCCGCGAGAGCGAGGAGCGGCTCATGGCCGCCCGCCGCGCCGCCGAGTCCGCCAGCCGGGCCAAGAGCGAGTTCCTGGCCAACATGAGCCACGAGATCCGCACCCCGCTCAACGCGGTCATGGGCATGCTCCAGCTGCTCACCCGGGCCGGGAGCCTCGGCGACGAGGAGCGCGAGTTCGCGGACATCGCCCTGGTCTCGGCCAAGAGCCTGCTCTCGGTCATCAACGACATCCTGGACCTCTCGGCCGTGGAGGCCGGCAAGATGACCCTGGCCGAGGAGGTCTTCGAGCCCGCCCTGCTGGCCCGCCAGGTGGCCGACGCCTTCCGCGGCGAGGCCCGCACCAAGGGCCTGGCCCTGGAGCTGGAGGTGGCCCAGGACACGCCCCAGGTCCTGGTGGGCGACCCGGGCCGCCTGCGCCAGATCCTCTTCAACCTCCT
>DFYP01000061.1:7673-7929 GCA_002382645.1 Desulfovibrio sp. UBA4079
CTGGGCATCGTCAAGCGCCTGGTGGAGCTCATGGGCGGCAGCGTGGCCGTGGACTCGGAACCGGGCCAGGGCACCACCGTGCACCTGGTGGTCTCCACGGCCCTGCCCGGACCGGCCCTGAGCCTGGCCCGCGAACGCCGCCAGCGCGCCCGCGCGCCCGGGGCCCGGCTGCGGGTCCTGGTGGCCGAGGACAGCCGCATCAACCGCATCCTGGTGATCCGCGTCCTGGAAAAGCTCGGGCACGAGGCCGTGGAGG
>DFYP01000137.1 GCA_002382645.1 Desulfovibrio sp. UBA4079
CGGACAGGGCCAAGTCCGCGCCGAGCCGGTTCCGCGCGCCACGGGCCATGGCCAGGACCACGGATTCGCTCACCGCGCCGTGGCTCCGGAGCATCTCCACGGGCACACCCAGGAGGCTGGTCTTGAGATCGTCGTGATAGGCCACCACGCCGCCCCGGAACCAGTCCGAGCTGCCCGGCACCGCGGTGAGGGTCCCGGTGAGCAGGCCGCCGGTGCAGGACTCGGCGCAGGCCAGGGTGAGCCTGAGCCGCAACAGGACCTGGCCCAGCTTTTCGGCCAGACGTACGCTTTCGTCATCCATGGCCATGCTTCTAACAGGGGCTTGGGGGTGCTTGCAATGCCCGGGGCGCAGGCACTAGAATCACCCCATGGACTGGAACGCGGGAATGCCGGGACGGCTCTGGCGGCGGCACATCAACCCCTGGAACTGGTGGAGCCAAGTCTTCGGCCTGGTCCTGCTGGCCCTGGGGCTCTGGCTGCGCAACGCCGGGCTCCTGGTCCTGGCCGCGCTCGTGCTCCTGGCCTCGTCCCTCCTGGATTTCCAGCTCCCGCCCATGCGCGGGCTGGGACTCAACGCGCTGGAGAATCTGGCCGCCCGGGCCATCCGCTGGGAGCACGCCTGGCTCCTGCGGCCCTGGGACCGGAAAAAGACGCTCTGGGCCTGCGGCGCGGCGGCGGCCGCCCTGCTCACCGGGGTCATGCTCTGGACCCAGGACCTGGCCCTGCTCCTGGCGGGCGTGGGCCTCGTCTGCCTGGTGCGCGTGGCCCTGGAGAACAAGCGCAACGGGATCGACCCTTAAAGCAGACTGCCCCTTCCCCGCACCTCGAAGCCCAGGGCCCGGTAGATCCGGGCCATGTCCAGGTTCTGGCGCACGGCCTCGGCCAGCCGGTCCAGGGCCGGTTCCAGGCTGTACACGGCCTGGACCTTTTTCAGGGGCTTGAGTCCCCTGCGTTTCCGGGCCTGGTCCAGGAACCAGCGCCGGAAGGCGTCGTCGTCGAACACCCCGTGCACGTAGGTGCCCCAGACCCGGCCGTCGGCCGAGCCGAAGCCCAGGGCCCGGCCCGCGGCGTCGCGCATCGTCTCCCGGCCCTCGCCCTCCAGCAGTTCGCTGCGGCCGTGGTGGATCTCGTAGCCGCGCACGGCGAGTCCGCTGTCCAGATGCACGGCCTCCACCCGGGCCAGGGTCTTTTCCGGGGCCAGGGTCGTGGCCAGGGGCAGGAGCCCGAAGCCGTCCACGCTCCCGGCCGTGGACTCCAGGCCAAAGGGGTCCTCGATGATCGCGCCGAGCATCTGCATCCCGGCGCAGAGCCCCACGATGACCGGGCCCGCCGGGTCGGCGGCCAAGGAACGCAGGGCCGCGGCCATTCCCGCGCCCTTGAGCGCGCGCATGTCCGGCACCGTGCTCTTGCTGCCCGGCAGCACGATCACGTCCGGCCGCCCCAGGTCCAGGGGCGACTCCACCAGGCGCAGGCGCACGTCCGGCTCCAGGGCCAGGGGGTCCAGGTCGTTGAAATTGGAGACCCGTGGCAGGGCCAGGCAGACCACGTCCAGGCAGTCCTTGCGCTTGTCCCCGCAGGTGAAGCCCTGGCCAAAGGACACCGAGTCCTCCTCGGGCAGGCCCAGGTCGCGGAGCCAGGGCACCACGCCGAGCACGGGCCGCCCGGTGAGCTCGAACAGGGCCGAGAGGGCCGGGTCCAGAAGGCTGCGGTCGCCCCGGAACTTGTTGAGCACGTAGCCCGTGACCCGGGAGCGCTCGGCCTCGGTCAAAAGCTCCATGGTTCCGGCCAGGGCCGCGAAGACCCCGCCCCGGTCGATGTCGCCCACCAGGAGCACCCGGGCCCCGGCGTGCTCGGCCATGCGCATGTTCACGATGTCGTGGCTTTTCAGGTTGATCTCGGCCGGGCTGCCCGCGCCCTCCAGAACCATGAGATCGAAGTCGGCCGAAAGCCCGTCGTAGGCCTTTTTCACGGCCTCGAAAGCCGTGGGCTTGTAGGCCACGTACTCCTGCACGTCCATGCAGCCCACGGCCCGGCCCAGGACCACCACCTGGCTGCCGGTGTCCGACCCGGGCTTCAAGAGCACCGGGTTCATGCGCACGTCCGGGGCCAAGCGGCAGGCCTGGGCCTGGACCACCTGGGCCCGGCCCATCTCGCAGCCTTGGTTCGTGACAAAGGAGTTGTTGGACATGTTCTGGGCCTTGAACGGGGCCACGCGCAGCCCGTCCTGGAGAAAGACCCGGCAGAGCCCGGCGGCCATGAGGCTCTTGCCCGCGTTGGAGCAGGTGCCCTGGATCATGAGCGCGGGCACGCGGCGCGTGCTCTCGCGCACCGGGGCCCTGGAGACCCCGGCCACCCGGCCCAGGGCCTCCACCAGCCGGGCGTTGTCCGCGCGGGAGCGCACGCCCACCCGGAACCAGGAGGCGTCCAGGCCCTCGAAGTTGTCGCAGACCCGGATGGCGATGCGCTCGCCCAACAGCCGGTCGGCCACCTCCCGGGCCGTGAGCCCGGCGCGCAGGGTCTGGCAGAGCAGGAAGTTGGCCTCGGACGGCAGGGCCCGGAAGCCCGGGGTGTCGCGGATGGCCCCGGCCAGCTCCTCGCGCAGCTCACGGGTGCGCGCCCGGCTCTCCTCCTGGTAGGCCCGGTCCTTGAGCCCGCGCGCGCCCACCCGCAGGGCCACGGCGTTCACGGACCAGGGCGGCAGCAGGGCCTTGAGCCGCTGGACCATCTCCGGCGAGCCGAAGGCCAGGCCCAGGCGCAGGCCCGGAATGCACAAAAACTTGGTCAGGGAAAGCACGGCCAGGACGTTGTCCGGCCGCTGGCGCACGAGCCGGTCCGGGTCCTGGCCGAAGTCCGCGAAGGACTCGTCCACCACGAACAGGGACTGGGGCTGGCGGCGGGCCAGCTGGCGCAGGGCCTCGGCCTCGAAGCCCCGGCCCGTGGGGTTGTTGGGCCGGCAGAGAAAGACCAGGGAAGGCGCGGTGAGTTCGCGCTCCAGGGCCGCGAAGTCCAGGGCGAAGCCGCTGCCCGGCGACAGGGCCAGGGTGCGGATGGGCAGCCCGGCCTGGCGGCAGACCCGGCCGTAGTCCACGTAGGTCGGAGCCGGAAGCACGGCCTGCTTCCAGGAGCCCAGACGGGCCGCGGCCTGGAGCAGTTCCGAGGCCCCGTTTCCGGCGAGCACCTGGGTGGGCCAGACCTTGTACAGCTCGCAGGCCGCCAGGGTCACGTCCGCGGCCTCGGGATCGGGATAGGCGGACACGTCGGCCAGGGCCCGGCCCACCTCCGCGGCCAGCCAGGAGGGCGGGCCCAGGGGGTTGAGGCAGACCGAGAAGTCCAGGATCTCCGCAGGCGCGCACCCGGCCTTTTCGGCCAGCCGCCGCAGGTCCCCGCCATGGGCGTAGCGCCGCTCCTCGCGCAGGCGCTCGTCCAGCCCGCTCAGAAATGACTGCTGCATGGGGTCTCCTTCCCTGGAGAGAACCGACTCGTTGAAACCGCTCTTTCTCCAAGGCCGTTCAAAAAACGCGAGGGCAAGGCGCGCAAAAAACTCAAGGCCNNCCGCAGGTCATGTCCTGCCACCAGATGAACCCGGTTTCGGCGTCAACATACCAGGCCGACATGAACGATTTGCTGTCCCGGCTCCAGAGACGGCGCATGGCCGGGTCGAACATGGGTTCCAGGCAGAAATGCCCCGGGGCCGGAGGCCCGGCGAACAGCGAGCCCAGCTCGTCCACGGTGGGCAGCCGCCAGTCGCTCCGGCCGCCGAGCTTGCGGGCGTTGCACCAGGCCGGATGCTCCAGGGCCTGGTCCCAGGCCAGGGGGTAGTCCGAGCCCCCGCGCTCCCAGACGAGTCCGGTGGAGCGGTCCGACACCGTGCCGTCGCCGTTGTCCGCCAAATCCCCGGCCGAGGTCTGGCGCGGCCGCCAGAGTTCGTCCAGACCGAAGACCTGGCGGGCCTGGCGCACCCCGGCCTTGAGCGGCTCGGAGCGGGGCCGGCCCCGCAGGCCGGACGCGGGCCGCTCCTCGGTCTCCAGCAGCGAGCAGGTGGCGGCCTTGGCAGACTCCCAATGCGCGCTGAGCCGGTCCAGGGCGGCCAGCATGTCCGCGGCCGTGGCGAAACGCTCCTCCAGGGAGGGACTCATGGCCCGGATCAGGAATTCGTCAAATTTTGAATCCAATTCAGGGTTCAATTCCGAGGAATTCTTGCGCATCTTGAGATTCTCATCCGGCAGAAAGCCGGTGATCATCCGGTACAGGCTCACGCCGATGGAGAACAGGTCGGCCCGGCCGTCGGCCCCGTCCGGGTCGCGCTCCTGCTCCGGGGCCGTGTAGAACGGCGAGCCCACGACCATGCCCTTGTGCCCGCCGCCGACCTCGCCGCGCAGCCGCGACAGGCCGAAGTCGATGAGCTTGACCTCGTCCACGCCCTCGCCCCAGTCCGCCAGCATGACGTTGAAAGGCTTCAGGTCGCGGTGCACCACGCCCTCGTAGTGCAGCCGCCGCAGGGCCGAGAGCATCTGCCGGGCGTAGCGCAGGCCCGCGTCCACGGGCAGCCTGCGGCAGGGCTTGTCCATCTCGTAGTCCTCGCCCAGGACCACGCCCAGATTGTTGCAGAAGTACTCCATGACGAAGAACGGCCCGGCCTCGCACTCGTCCACGTCCAGGATCTGGGCGATGTGCGGGTGGCGCACCCGGGCCATGGTCACGGCCTCGCGCAGGAACAGCCTGCGGCACTCGTCCATGCCCACCACGTCGGCCATGATCTCGGCCGGCCGGCAGAGCTTCACGGCCACCATGCGCCCGGTGAGCGGGGCCGCGGCCTTGTACACCGCGCCCATGCCGCCCCGGCCGAGCAGTCCCAAAATTTCGTAGCGTCCGATGCGTCGCATGCCGGTCCTTCTAGCAGAACGTTGCGGCCATCACATCCGGCCGTTCAAAAAACCCGCGGGCAAGGCGCAGGAAACGGTCAAGCCCGACGCGTCTCCGGACATGCGCGAGGGTTCGGCCGTTTCGCGGCAACGCGGCCAGCGGGGAATTTTCAACGGCCGATTCTCCTACCAGAGTCTGTCCGCATAGACCTGCGGCAGGCCCACTTCCTTGATGCGGTCCACGGTCTTCTGGATGTCGTAGGCCACCCGCCGCACGGTCACGGTGCGGGCCTCGGGCTCCCAGAGCACGTACTTGGCCCGGTTGTCGCCGTCCCGGGGCTGGCCCACCGCGCCCACGTTGACGATGTGGCGCAGGCCCGGGGCGAGCCGCGTGACCTCGGGCAGGTCCCCGCGCCGGGCCGTGGCCCCGTCAAAGGTCACCAGGGCCAGCTCGTGGGTGTGGCCCACGAAGCAGAGATCCTCGGGGAAACGGCCGAAGAGCGCGGCCAGGGCCTGGTCCTTGATGCCGAAGAGATAGGTGTTCACGCGGTCCGGCGGGCAGCCGTGCACGAAGCGCGCGCCGAACAGGGTGAGGAAGTGCGGCAGGTTGGCGAGAAAGGCCACGGTGTCGGGCCGAAGCAGGCAGGCCGTGCGCTCCAGGGCGGCCCGCGCCTGGGGGTTGAAGCGGCAGAGCTGGGCATGATCCGCGATGCCGTGCTCGTGGTTGCCCAGGATCATGGGCATGCGGCGCGCCCGCAGCAGCTCCACCACGGCCTCGGGTTCCGGGCCGTAGCCGATGGCGTCGCCCAGGCACACGGCCGCGTCCGCTCCCTGGCCGTCCATGTCGGCCAGCACGCTCGTGAGGGCCTCCAGGTTGCCGTGGGGGTCCGAGAGCACGGCCAGGCGTCGGGGCAGGGGGGACGTCATGGACCAGGGATAACCCAGCGGGCCGGGGATGGGCAACCAAGGACCGGAGTGGGCGCTTGCGAACGTGCCGGGTTTCGGGATAGAGCTTGGAGAACGAAACGAATCAACTGGTTGCGCCATGGCCAAACTGAAGACCCTGCTCCTGCACCCCGACCCCGTGAGCCGCGCCGAGCTGCGCAAGCGCCTGGACGCCGTGCCCTGGATCCAGGTCCTGGGCGAGGCGGTGAGCGCCTTCGAGGCCCTGGAACTCCTGGAGTCCATCCCCTACGGCGTGTTCTTCCTGGGGCTGGACCTGCCCGGGGGGGTCTCGGGCCTGGAGCTGGCCCAGATGCTCAGCGGCCGCAAGCGCAAGCCGGGCCTGGTGTTCATCGCCTCCAGCGAGACCAAGGCCTACCAGGCCTTTGAGATGGGCGCCACGGACTACCTGCTCTGGCCGGCCACCGACGAGCGCTTCAAGAAGACCCTGGAGCGCCTGGCCAGCTTCAAGTCCCGCTATCGCGAGGTGCCCGCGCCCGAGGCCTGGCACGAGGCCGAGGTGGTGGACGAGGGCGGCGAGGAGACCGTGCAGGTGAACATGGGCGACGAGGAGCAGGAATACTTCCTGAACGCCCTCAAGGACGCCTGGGACCAGAACCGCCCGCGCACCCCGGAGATCGAGAAGCTGGCCGTGACCCTGGACGGCCGCATGATCCTCATCCCCTACGGCCAGATCGTCTTTGTGGAGGCCTACGAGGACTATTCCTACGTGCACACGGCGGCCCAGAAGTTTTTGACCTCCTACCGCCTGAAGAACCTGGAGGAGCGCCTGGAGCCGCACGGCTTCTTCCGGGTGCACCGCAAGTATTTGGTGAACCTGGACATGGTCACGGAGATCGCCAGCCTCCCGGGCAGCAACTTCATGCTGCGCACCGCAGGCAAGACCCGCATCGAACTGCCCATCGGCCGCAGGCGCATCGCCCGGCTCAAGCAGATCCTGGGCTTCTAGCGGGCCGTTGGCCGGGCGGCGCGGGCCGTCCGCCGGAAATTTCGGGGCATCCCGGACGCCCCTGGATGAAAACATGCTACGTGAGGAACAGGAAGCGGAGCCTTTCGGCCCGCTTCCCCGGAGGCCGGTCATGGACCAGAACGGAGCCCTGGACAGCCTATTCCAAGAGGAGCGGGTCTTCCGCCCCCTGCCGCAACTCGTCATCGAGGCCAACGTCAATCCCCAGGAGCTGGAGGCCTTCCGCCGCCAGGCCGCCCAGGACCCCCTGGGCTACTGGGAAGAGGCCGCCGACGAGCTGGACTGGTTCAAGAAGTGGGACCAGGTCCTGGACGACTCCCGGCCGCCCTTCTACCGCTGGTTCCCCGGCGGCCGCTGCAACATCGTGTACAACGCCCTGGACCGGCACATCGAGACCGCCAACAAGAACAAGCTGGCGCTCATCTGGGAGGGCGAGCCCGGGGACAACCGCAAGTTCACCTACTACGAGCTCTACCGGGCCGTGAACCGCTTCGCCAACGCCCTGCGCTCCCTGGGCCTGGCCAAGGGCGACCGGGTGGTGATCTACATGCCGTCCCTGCCCGAGACGGTCATCGCCATGCTCGCCGCGGCCAAGATCGGCGCGGTGCACAGCCTGGTCTTCGCCGGGTTCTCGGCCAAGGCCCTGCGCGAGCGCATCCGCGACGCCCAGGCCAAGCTGCTCGTCACGGCCGACGGCTTCTACCGCAACGGCCAGGTCATCAAGCTGAAACCCCTGGTGGACGAGGCCCTGGTGGGCGCCTGCGCGGACTGCGTGGATTCCGTGGTGGTGGTGCGCCGCACCAAGGTGGACACGGACATGCTCGAGGGCCGCGACGTCTGGTACGAGGACCTGGTGCGCAACGAGCGCAACGAGTCGCCCACCGAGGTCCTGGAAGCGGGCGATCCGCTGTTCCTCCTGCACACCTCCGGGGCCACGGGCCGGCCCAAGGGCATCCTGCACTCCCACGGCGGCTACATGGTCGGCGTGCACCGCACCCTGACCCACGTCTTCGACATCAAGCCCACGGACATCTTCTGGTGCACCGCGGACCCGGGCTGGATCACCGGACACACCGCCGTGGTCTACGGCCCGCTCCTGGCGGGCACCACCACGGTGCTCTACGAGGGCCACCCCAACTACCCCCAGGCCGACCGGCTCTGGCACATCGTGGCCAAGTACGGGGTGACCATCTTCTACACCGTGCCGACCATGATCCGCATGCTCATGCGCTTCGGGCCCCAGTACCCGCGGCAGCACGACCTCTCCACCCTGCGGCTCCTGGGCTCCGTGGGCGAGCCCATCGGGCCCGAGCCCTGGATGTGGTTCTACAAGAACATCGGCCGTAGCGAATGCCCGCTCCTGGACACCTGGTGGCAGACCGAGACCGGCATGTTCATGCTCTCGCCCCTGCCCATCTCGCTCTTGAAGCCCGGCAGCGTGACCAAGCCCCTGCCCGGGGTGGAGGCCGACGTGGTGGACCGCGAAGGGCATCCGGTGCCGCCCGGGAAAGGCGGTTTCCTGGTGATAAAGAGGCCCTGGCCGGCCATGGCCACGGGCGTGCTCGGCGACGAGGAGCGCTTCCGGCGGGAGTACTTCGAGAGCATCCCGGGCAATGTCTATTTCGCGGGCGACGTGGCCAAGAAGGACGAGGACGGCTTCTTCTGGATCCAGGGCCGGGCCGACGACGTGCTGAACATCGCCGGGCACCGCGTGGGCACGGCCGAGCTGGAGGCCGCCTTCGGCACCCACCCGGCCGTGAGCGAGGCCGCGGTGGTCGGCGTGCCGGACAAGATCAAGGGCGAGGCGGCCAAGGCCTTCATCGTGCTCAACCCGGGCGTCAGCGGTGCGGACGAGCTGGTCAAGGACCTCAAGCGCCACATGCGCAACGAGCTGGGCCCCGTGGCCGTGATCAAGAGCGTGGAGTTCTGCGAGACCCTGCCGCGCACCCGCTCGGGCAAGATCATGCGCCGGGTGCTCAAGGCCCGGGAACTGGGCGTGGACCCCGGCGACCTGACCATGCTGGCCGAGGAATAGCCTCCGGCCAGGGGCTGCGCGCCCCTGGACCCGCGCCAGGACTTCGTCCTGGACCATTCTGCAGAGCGGAAGCGCCCCGGGCGAGTGCCTCGCCCGGGGCGCTTCCGCTCTGCAACGGGCCACAATCCGGTCCAGGGCCGCGCCCTGGCCAAGGGGTCCGGGGGGCGGGGAGCCCCCTGGATTCTCTTTTCAGAACGCCACGGCCAGGGACACCAGCGCTGCGATGCCGAAGGCCGCGATGGTGGCGCCGGAGAGCTTGTTCACCAGGCCCAGGTGCCGGATGATGCGCTCGCGCAACAGCCCCGTGGTCCAGGACAGGAACAGCCACCAGGCGGCCGAGCCCAGGAACACGCCGAGCACCAGGCTCAGGGCCGTGCCGTAGTCGTACTGCTCACGGCCGATGCCCAGGCCCGCGAAGGTGCCCAGAAACAGCAGGATGGTGGCCGGGCTGGTCAGGGCCAGGAAGAAGGTGCTCGAGAACGAGGCCCAGAGGTCCTGGCCCGCGCCCGCGCGCACCCCGGGCAGCCCGGGCTGGCGGGCCATGCGCCAGCCGAGCCAGACCAGGAACAGCCCGCCGAAGAGCTTGAGCCAGGCCTGCTGGCCCATGAGAAAGGACGAGATGATGGTCAGGCCGAACCCGGCCACGGCCCCGTAGAAGGCGTCGGCGCAGGCCGCGCCCAGGCCGGTGAACAGGCCGTTGAGGCGGCCGCCCGAAAGGGTCCGCTGGATGCACATGAGCCCCACCGGGCCCACGGGCGCGGCGATGGAGAAGCCGATAGCCAGACCCGTGAGAAACAATCCCAAAGACACGGCGTCTCCTTGTGTTGCCTGTATCCCGGCCCTGGGGTAAGAGGGGCCAGGGAGGGGGCATGGCCAAACGCGGGACAGGGCATCAGGGAGGCAAAGGCCTGCGGCATCTGCTCATTCTCGCCGTGGTGGCCCTGGCCTTTCTGCTCCTGTTCCTCTACCTGCCCCTGGCCCAGAAGCTCCAGATCCCCCGGTTCGACGACTTCATGTTCCGCGCAACCAACGCGGGAGGCATCCTGGTCTTTCCCGGGACCATGAACTCCTCGGCCCTGGGCGTGACCGAGGAGGAGCGCTCCAAGGTCTTGCGGTTCTTGCAAGAGAACGCCCCCACCGTCAAGCGCGTGGAGGTCTGGGCCACCCAGCAGGACGCCTACGCCGAACTGCGCGGCAACAGCGAACTCTCGGTGAACGTGGTGGTGTTCATGGAGGACGGCACGGTGCTCAAGCCGCCGACCACCCCGCTGACCCGCAAGGAGCTGGCGGACAAGCTCATCTGGCGCATGCGCCGCGACCTGGAGGCCTACAACAAGGCCGCGGTCAAGGGCGGCGTGGGCAAGGACGTGATCATCACCAACGTCCTGTGATTCCGGGCCCCTGCGGCCATTAGACAGGGACCCGCAAATGCCGTACAAGGGTTCGCCTCGCGCCCCCCGCGCCCGATCCGCCAGTCAAGGAGCACGCCCGTAAGGCCTATGATCACCACCGACCACATCCGCAACTTCAGCATCATCGCCCACATCGACCACGGCAAATCCACCCTGGCCGACCGCATCCTGGAAATCACCGGGCTGGTCTCGGACCGGGACAAGCGCGACCAGTACCTGGACAAGCTGGAGCTGGAACGCGAGCGCGGCATCACCATCAAGGCCCAGACCGTGCGCATCCCCTACCGGGCCAAGGACGGCAAGGACTACATCCTGAATCTCATCGACACCCCGGGCCACGTGGACTTCTCCTACGAGGTCTCGCGGAGCCTGGCCGCCTGCGAGGGCGCGCTCCTCGTGGTGGACGCCTCCCAGGGCGTGGAGGCCCAGACCCTGGCCAACGTCTATCTGGCCCTGGACCACGACCTGGAAGTGATCCCGGTGCTCAACAAGATCGACCTGCCCAGCGCCGACCCCGAGCGGGTCAAGAAGGAGATCGAGGAGATCATCGGCCTGGACTGCAAGGACGCCCTGGCCGTGAGCGCCAAGTCCGGCCTGAACGTGGACCAGGTGCTCGAGCGGATCATCACCCACCTGCCCGCGCCCAAGGGCGATCCGCAGGCCCCGCTCAAGGCGCTGATCTTCGACTCCTGGTACGACTCCTACCAGGGCGTGGTGGTCCTGTTCCGCATCCTGGAGGGCTCGCTCCGGCTCGGAGAGCGCATCCAGATCTGCTCCACCAAGGACAACTTCGAGGTCACCAAGCTCGGCGCGTTCTCCCCCGAGCCCGTGGAATTCAAGGCGATGGGGCCGGGCGAGGTGGGCTTCCTCTGCGCGGCCATGAAGGAGCTGGGGGACGCGCCCGTGGGCGACACCATCACCAAGCCGGACAACCCCACACCCACGCCCTTCCCGGGCTTCAAGAAGATCCAGCCCATGGTCTTCGCCGGGCTCTATCCCGTGGAGCCCGCGGAATACGAGACCCTCAAGGTGGCCCTGGAAAAGCTCCACCTGAACGACGCGGCCTTCAGCTACGAGCCCGAGACCTCCACGGCCCTGGGCTTCGGCTTCCGCTGCGGCTTCCTGGGGCTTCTGCACATCGAGATCGTGCAGGAGCGCCTGGAGCGCGAGTTCGAGGCCAAGCTCATCACCACCGCGCCCTCGGTCATCTACAAGGTGACCACCCACAAGGGCGAGGAAATGTCCATCGACAACCCCAGCCGCATGCCCGACCCGGTGCTCATCGCGGCCGTGCGCGAACCCTTCGTGCGCATGGAGATCCACGTGCCCAACGAATACGTGGGCAACGTGCTCAAGATCTGCGAGGAGAAGCGAGGGCTACAGAAGGACATCCGCTATCTGACGAGCACCCGGGTGACCATCACCTACGAGATGCCCTTCGCCGAGATCATGTACGACTTCTTCGACAAGCTGAAGTCCGGGACCCGGGGCTACGCCTCCCTGGACTACGAGATCATGGACTACCGCGAGGCCGACCTGGTCAAGCTGGACATCCTGATCAACGCCGACCCGGTGGACGCCTTCTCGGTCATCGTGCACCGCCAGAACGCCGCGCACATCGGCCGCAGCCTGGCTCTCAAGCTCAAGCGCAGCATCCCGCGGCAGATGTTCGAGGTGGTCATCCAGGCGGCCATCGGCAAGAAGATCATCGCCAAGGAGCGGGTGGCCCCGTTCCGCAAGGACGTCATCGCCAAGTGCTACGGCGGCGACATCAGCCGCAAGCGCAAGCTTCTGGAAAAGCAGAAGGAAGGCAAACGCCGCATGCGCCGCATGGGCAACGTGGAAATCCCCCAGGAGGCCTTCCTGGCGGTGCTCAAGGCCGGAGACGAATAGCCGGTCGTGCGGCGGGGGACGGACTCCGCCCCCCGCCACGCGCCGCTGGATCAGGAATACTCGTTGAGGGCCGCGTCGGCGTACGTATCCTCGAGCATCTTGCGCAGCTTGTAGGCGCCTTCGACCATGGGGGCCAGCTTGGGCAGGCCGTCGATCTTGTCCACGTAGCTGAACGCGCCCATGACCTCGGCCATGCGCCGGGTCTCGTCCGTGCCGTGGCCGGTGAACATGACCACCTGGATCTTCTTGTTCACGTCCTTGATCTTCTGGAGCGTCTCCATGCCGTTCATGCCGGGCATGTCGATGTCCAGGATGACCACGTCGTAGACCTTCTTCTTGACCATATCCACGGCCTCATCGCCGGAGAAGGCCACATCCGGCGTGACGCCATAGAGGATATTCATGCGGTCCGAGAGGATCCGGCAGAGATCCTTCTCGTCGTCCACGATCAAGAGCTTCATCTTGTCCATCCCTTCCTCCTTTGGAAGCGCCGGGGCCGCCGGCGACGATCAGCCGTTGTTTCCGTCCGTATTCTTGTCCGTCAAGGGCAGGCGCACGCGGAAACGCGCCCCGCGCCCCTTTTCGCTGTAGAGCGAGATCCTGCCGCCCATGGCCTCCACCAGGCTCCAGCAGATGGCCAGGCCCAGGCCCGTGCCCTTGCCCACCTCCTTGGTGGAGAAGAAGGGCTCGAAAATCCGCGGCTGCAGGCCCGGGTCCACGCCCGGTCCGCTGTCCTCCACCTCGATGACCGCGTGGCCGTCCTCTTCCCGGCGCAGGGCCAGCCGCAGCGTGCCGCCGCCCTGTTCCATGGCGTCCAGGGCGTTGTCCAGGAGATGCCCCAGGACCAGCTCCAGGTCGGCCGCGGGAAACGGCAGGACCGGGAAGTCCGCGGGAACCTCCGCGGCCAGGGTCACGCCCAGGCTCTCGGCCCGCGCCCGGCGCTGCTCCAGGACCTGGACCAGGGCCTGCGGCGTGGTGCCCAGCCCCTGGATCTCCGGGGCCCGGCGCAGGGTCAGGAGCTTGCCGGTGATGGCCTTGCAGCGCTCGGCCTGGGCGTGGATGCGCGACACGGCCCGGACCATCTCGGCCTTGTGCGGGCTGGCCTCAAATTCCTTTTCCTCGAGCAGGTCCTCGATCCAACCCGCCTCGTTGATCATGATGTTGAGCGGGTTGTTGATCTCGTGGGCCACGCCCTTGGCCAGCTCGCCCAGGGCCGCCAGCTTGGCCGTCTCGGCCATGCGCAGCCGCGAGAGCCGGTCCCGGCGGCGGTGGCCCGCGGTCTCCACGGCCCGGATGAGGTCCTCCAGGTCCGCAGGCTTGCGCAGATAGTCCCGGGCGCCCAGGCGCATCCCGGCCACGGCCGTGTCCAAATTCGAATCCGCGGTGAGCAGCACGAACTCGGCCAGGGGCCGCATCTCGCGGGCCTTGCGCATGACCGTGAGCCCGTCCATGCCGGGCATGCCCACGTCCAGGATGACCACCTCGGCGTCCTCCTGGCGCAGCGAATCCAGGGCCTCCTGGCCGCCGTAGACCGCGCGCGCGTCCAGGCCGCGGGCCTTGAGCCGCTCGGCCAGCAGGTCCGCGAAATCGCGCTCGTCGTCCACCAAGAGCACCCCGGTCATGGCCGCCTCACCTTCCGCCCGCCTGGGCCTTGCCCGCGCGCTCCTCGTTGCGCCGGGCCGCGGCCCGGATGCTGTCCATAAGCACCTCCAGGTCCAGGGGCTTCTTGTGGTAGGCCCCGGCCCCCAGGGCCAGACAGGCGTCGCGGTCCTGCTCCGAGCCGTGGCCCGTGAGCATGATGACCTCGGTGAGCGGCCAGCGGCCCTTGACGGCCCGCAGCACTTCCTGGCCGCTCATGCCCGGCATGCGCAGGTCCAGGACCATAACCTGGGGCGGCTCCTCGGTGGCCAGGGCCAGGGCCTGCTCGCCGTTCAGGGCCACGCGCGGCGCAAGCCCCCGCAGCTCCAGGCGCTCGGCCAGGGTGGTCACGAAGCCCTCCTCGTCGTCCACCAGAAGGAGTCGCAGGCCGGTCAGGTGGTCGCTCATGCCTTGCCTCCGGGACTCGGGAACAGCAGCTCCAGGGCTCCGGGGGCCTGCTGGGGCGCGGCCCCGGTGCCGGCCAGGGCCACGGCGAGCCCGTCCAGGTCCGCGGGCGAAAGCTTCAGGTCCGGGGTGGCGATGCGCGCCACGGGCCGGCCCGCGCGGTTCTCCGCGGAAAGTTCCAGGACCCGGTCGTCGGCCCCGGGCTGGTCCAGGACCAGGCGCAGGCCCAGGAACACGGCGGCCATCACCGGCATGGTCCCGGCCTCCACGATGAGCGCGGGCGCGCCTCCGGTGTAGCGCACCTCGGCCTTCTTCATCCGGGCCAGGCGCTCGGTGAGCTGGGCCACCACCCGGCAGCAGGTGGAGAGGTCCGTGCTCTCGCTCTGGTTGTCGTCCGTGGCGTGGGCCAGGCGGCTCATGGCCTCCAGGATGCCCTTGCCGCGCTCCACGTGGTGGGTGATGTGGCCCATGGCCCGCTCCAGGGCCTCGCGGTGCTTGAAGGGCACGTCCTTGTTGATGCGCAGAAGGTCGCCCATCAGCCCGGCGGACTCCCGGACAATGGCCAGGACGTTCTGCATGTCGTGCATGGCCATGGCCGTGACCGTTCCCATGAAACGCGCTTCGCGCATGATCGACTCCCGGGCCGAGGCCTGTGCCTCAACCCACGGCCGCAGCGGCCACGGCCTCGCCCATCTTGGCGATGAGCTCGTCCAGGTCCAGGGGTTTCATCATGTAGAAAAAGGCCCCGAGTTTCATGCCCTCGATGCCGTCCCGGGTCTTGCCCTGGCCGGTGAGCAGGATGACCTGCACGGCCGGGTGGCTCTCCTTGATGCGCTGGAGCACGTCCAGGCCCTTCATGCCCGGCATCATCACGTCCAGGACCACCACCTGGGGGGCCTCCTGGGCCACGGCCTTGAGCGCCGATTCCCCGTCGTGGCAGACCCGCGGCGCAAGTCCGCGCAGTTCCAGGCGCTCGGCCAGGGTGGTGACGAACTCCACCTCGTCATCCACCAGGAGCACCTTCCAGTCCTTCATCTCCATGCGCCTAGCCCTCCGCCTGCTTCTTGGGCAGCAGGATGGTCACGGTGGTGCCCTCGCCCACCTTGCTCTGCACCAGGATCTCGCCGCCCAGGCGCTTGACGATGCCGTAGGTGATGGACATGCCCAGGCCCGTGCCCTTGTCCTTCTTGGTGGTGAAGAAGGGCTCGAACATGTGCTTGAGGGTCTCCTCGGACATGCCGCAGCCGTTGTCCGCGATGGATATTCCCACGAAGGCCTCGTCGTGGTCCTGGGAGCTGACCTGGATGCGGCCGCCGTCGGGCACCGCTGCCAGGGCGTTGTTGAGCACGTTCAGGAAGACCTGCTGGATCTGGCCCTGGTCCGAAGGGATGGGCGGCAGGCCCGGGGTCAGGGCGCGCTCCAGGGAGACATTGCGGTACTGGGCCTCGCGCTCCAGGAAGCCCATGGTCTCGGTGAGGATCTTGTTGATGTCCAGGGGCTCGATCTTCACGTCCATGCGCCGGGCGAAGCCGAGCATGCGGTGGGTGATGCCCCGGCAGCGCTCCACCGAGGACTGGATGGCCTCCACCTGCTTGAGCAGCCGCTCCTTGTCCGGGAAGTCCGGCCGCAGCCCCATGAGGTCGCGCATGAGCCCGGCCTTCTCGTTGATGATGGCCAGGGGGTTGTTGATCTCGTGGGCCACGCCCGCGGCCAGGCGGCCGATGGACGAGAGCTTCTGGGAGTGCTCCATCTGGTGGATGGCGCAGACCCGGCGCTCGTCGCTCTCGTGCAGCCGGCGGATGATCACGTCGGTGACGCGGTAGACCGCCAGGAAGACCGCGGCCACCCCGGCCAGGAAGATGACCAGGAGGTCGGCGCGCACGCTGTACCAGGTCTTGAGCACCGTGGGCCGGGGCTTCACGGCCATGAGCACGAAGTCGGCGTCGGCAAAATAGGTGTAAGAGAGGAACACGTCCCGGCCGGCCGGATCGGTGGTGGTCAGCACGTTGGTCTCGAAGCTCGGCGCGGGCATGGGCATGGGCAGGGGGTCCAGGACCTTGCCGTAGAGCCGCGAATCGGTCTGGAGCACGCCCTGGCGGTTGACCAGGAAGGCGTCGCCGCCGGACTCCAGGCTCATGGAGGCGATGATGTGGTCGAACTGGGAGGTGTCGATGGTCGCCCGCAGGACCCAGGAGCGGCCGTCCTCGGTGGTGTGCTGCACCGCGATGACCACGTGGGGGAACTTGCGGAAGCCCATGAACACGTCGGAAAGATACTTGCCCTTGAGCTGGACCTGGTGGAACCAGGCCTGCCCGGCGTAGTCGCGGCCCGCGAGGTCGTAGGGCCCCACGTAGCTCACCTGGTTGCCCTTGGAATCGATGAGGCCCAGGTCCACGAAGCCCACGAACTCCCGGCGCATGACCTGGAAGATGCGCCGGAGCTTCTTCTCGTCGGAGAGGTCCGCGAAGGGGTAGGCCGAGGCGATCAGGCTCACGGTGGAGGTGCGCTCGGCCAGGAACAGCTCGAAGGAGTTCTTGGTCTTGCCCACCAGGACCCGCAGGGGATTCTGGATCTCCACGGCCATGGAGGCCTGGTGCTCGTAGTAGTTGAGCGCGGCCAGGGAGAACAGCGGCAGGATCGTGACCACGGCCATGAGCGCCAGGATCTTGCGGCGCAGGACGCTGTAGCGCTGCGGATCGACCATCTCGGCCTGGTCCGGCGGCTCGATGTGCGGCGTGACGATGCGTTTGAACACGGCTTAGGCCTCCCTGGGGAAAAGCACGTCCCCGGCCCGCAATTCGCCCCGGCGCAGGCGTTCCAGCACGGCGTCCACGGGACCGACCACGGAATCCAGCACGTCCACGCGCTTCCAGCGCAGGTAGTGGTAGTACTCCTCCTCGATGGCCCCGCAGACCACGGCCCCGGCGTCCTTGTTCAGCGCCAGGTCGCAGAGGTCGTCGCCCGAGGCGTGGGCCAGGAGCAGGGTCTTGCTCTCCAGAACCTCTCCCTGGTCCGTGACCGTGACCAGCAGGGCTTCGGTGGCCAGATCGAAGCGCGGGGCCACCTCGTTCTTGTGCAGGGCGACGAGTATCTTCCTGTCCATGGCCGCCTCCTAGGCCTTGTTCCCACGGCTGGTCTTGCGCGCGGGAGCGGCCGCGGCCTCGTGCACCCCGGGCAGGTGCGCGGGCAGGTGCGCGGGCTGGATCTGGTCGCTGGTGCAGACCATGGCCGCGAACTCCACGATGTTCTTGAGCTCACGCACGTTGCCCGGGAAGGCGTAGCCGGAGAGCAGGCGCAGGGCCTTCTGGGAGAATCCGGCGATGTCCTTCTTGAACCGGGCGGCATACAGGCCCAGGAAGTGCTGGAGCAGGAAGCTCACGTCCTCGCCGCGCTCGCGCAGGGGCGGCAAATGCAGCCGCACCGCGGAGAGGCGGTGGAAGAGGTCCTCGCGCAGCCGGCCCTGGCGGATGAGCGCCTCGGGATCGGCGTTGGTCGAGGCGATGAGCCGGACATTGACCCGCAGAGGCTTGTCCGCGCCCAGCGGCAGGATGGTGTGCTCGTCCAGATAGCGCACCAGCCGGGCCTGCTGCTGCACGGGCAGGTCGGCGATCTCGGAGAGCGAGAGGGTGCCGTTGTTGGCCTGCTGGAAGCGGCCCTGGCGGCCCTCGTCGTTGTCCTGGCCGCGGCGGCCGAACAGCTCGGCCTCCAGCAGCTCCTCGGGCATGGGCCCGCAGCTGAAGCGCACGAAGGGCTCGCGGGAGCGGGGCGAGGCCTTGTGCAGGGCCTCGGCCAGGAGGTCCTTGCCCGTGCCGGTTTCCCCGGTGATGAGCACCGGGGAGTCGCTCTGCGCGATGACCGGCAGCAGCCGCTGGATCTTCTCCATGGCCTGGCTGCGGCCGACCATCTGCCCGGGCCCGGCGGCCAGGGACAGGCGGTTCTCCATCTCCTTGAGCGGAGTCAGGTCCTCGATCACGTCCAGGCGGCAGACCTCGCGGCCGTCGGCGTCGCGCAGGCGCACCGGGGTCAGACGCACGGAGATGCGGCGGCGGTGGCGGTTGATCAGGTCGGTCTCGGCGCCCAGGCCTTCGCCCTCGCCGCGGGCCCAGGGGCAGTCCTGCACGCAGGCCCTGGACCGCAGCACATGGCGGCAGGGCAGGCCCTGGGCGTCCTCACGGGCAAAACCGGTGAGGGCCTCCAGGGCCCGGTTCAGGAACTGCACCCGGCCCTGGCCGTCCAGCACGGCCACGCCCACGGGCAGACCGTCCAGAAGGCCCGGGAAGTCCAGGCAGTCGAAACCGAACAGGGCAGCCATTTGCGCCTTCACGCCCAGCCTCCGGGCTAGTGCCCTCCCCCGCCCACGATGCCCGAAGCGGCCACCAGCAGGACCAGGATCTCGGCCAGGGCCAGGATCGCGAAGATCGGATCCTTTTTCTTGAGATAGGCCGGGATGAGAGGAATGTAGCAGAGGATGGTCAGACCCGCCAGAAGCGCGATGCCCAGGAAGTTGAGGAAGTCGCCCTTGCCCAGGAGATAAACCCAGTCCCAGCCCGTGGGCGCGTGGCCCTGGGTCAGGTATTCGTGCACGGGCTGGGACCAGAGCCGGACCACTTCGCTCATGCTGACGTGCGGGCCCATGAAGCCCAGGACGTAGATGAGATAGGTCACGATCATGAGGGCCAGACCGCTCCAACAGCCGTAGAACAGGAAATTGGAATAGGTGATCTGCTCGGGGGCAGCCATGCCCTTGTTCTGTTCGCTCATTGTGTCCTCCGAAAGAGATGCGCGGCTCGGGCCGCGATTAGATGCCCAGTCCCTTGAGCAGGGCCTTGCCGCCGGCGAACAGGAGCACGCCGATGACCATGTAGCGGATGAACGCGGGCTTGGCCTTGGCCAGGAGCCGCACGCCCACGAAGGAGCCCAGCATGAGCCCGATGACCGAGGGAATGGCCATGAGCGGGATGACGCAGCCTTTGTTCAGATAGACCCAGGCCGCCGAGGTGTCGGTGATGGACAGGAGGAACTTGCTGGTGCCCACGGCCACCTTGAGCGGCGCGCCCATCATCAGGTTGAGCACGGGCACGTTGGCCCAGCCGGCGCCCAGGCCGAACATACCGGCCATGACGCCGATGATGATGAACATGAGCAGGCCCGGCAGAGTGCGGTGGGTCTTCCACTCCACCAACTGGCCGTTGGACGGGTCGTGGTAGGCGCCGTTGATGCCCAGGGCCAGGCCCAGGGCGTCCTGCTTCTTGACCTCGGGGTGGGCCGTGTTCTTGGACACGAGCAGGAGGATGGCGATGAACATGATGGTGCCGCCCAAACAGAGCTGGACGATGTTCGTGGGCAGGGCCATGCCCAGGAAGGCGCCCACGATGGCGCAGGACGAGGCGATGAGGGCCACGGGCAGGGCCAGGCGCAGACTGGCGAAGTTGCGCTTCAAGAGACCCGGGCCCGCGGCCAGGGCTCCGGCCAGGGCCACCATCAGGCCCGCGCCGCGCACGAAGTCCAGGTGGAAGGGGAAGAAGCCGCTGACCAGGGGCACGTAGAGCACGCCTCCGCCCACGCCGGCCAGCACGGCGATGATCCCGAGTATGAAGCAGAAGAACAGAAGAATAATGGGCCAGCCCCACCAGGGCATGCTCGATCCCTGACCCGCGGCCTCGGCCATCTGGGCGGCCACGTCGCCGTCACCGCCCGCCCAAGCGCAGACGCCCAGCAGGAGCACGATCACCACGGCCCCCGTCAGCACATGCATCCATCTCACGTTGCGTTTCATCCTTGCCTCGCTCCCGATTCCGAAGTTGATCATATGAATTGATCCGGTCCCAGCCGATCTCACATCCGTGAACCACGGGCTTTAGGCAAGGAACATGCCAAAATGGAAAGCCTTGCGCCCCAACACTTGACGCCATGTGCCCGGAGGCGTATGCGGCAAAATATTGCCGGAAAACGGCAAGAACTGGCCGCAAGGCCTCCCGCCGGACCAGGGATTGTGAATTTTTGGCCATGAATTGCCGCTGCGCCTGGGCTCCTGGCCGGGGGGGCCCGTTGCAGTTCCACGACGCCCGGCCTGTTCCGGCAGCTGGAAGACATGAAGAAAGCGAAAGATACCGAAGGATTGCCTGCTAACGGCAAAAATTTGCCGGACCCTGGCGGAGCCGTGATCCTGGAGACCGGCTCCGAGGAGGGCGTGGGCAGCTTCGTGATCCGCTCCCGGGCCATGCGCGAGGTCTATCGCCTGGCCACCCAGATCGCGGGCTCGGACGCCTCGGTGCTGGTCTACGGCGAGTCCGGCACGGGCAAGGAGCTGTTCGCCCGCCTGGTGCACCGGCTCTCGGACCGCCGCCACCGGCCCTTCGTGGCCGTGAACTGCGGCGTGCTCAAGGGCGAGCTGTTCGCGGACAAGTTCTTCGGCCACGAGAGCGGGGCCTTCACCGGGGCCCAGCGGCAGCGCAAGGGCAGCTTCGAGGCCGCCGAGGACGGCACCCTGTTTCTGGACGAGGTCGGCGAGATCCCGCCGACCAACCAGGTGGACTTCCTGCGCGTCCTGGAGGAGCGGACCTTCAAGCGCCTGGGCGGTGAGCGCGACCTGCCGTTCCACGCCCGCATCGTGGCCGCCACCAACCGGCTCCTGCCGGACATGGTGGCCCGGGGCGAGTTCCGCGCCGACCTGTTCTACCGGCTCAACGTGGTGCCCGTGTCCCTGCCGCCCCTGCGCGAGCGCAAGGACGACATCGGGCATCTGGCCGAATACTTCCTGGCCGTGTTCCGCCACCGCTACCACAAGCACGACCTGCGCCTGGCCCCGGAAACCCGCGGGGTCATGGCCGCCTACCCCTGGCCCGGCAACGTCCGGGAGCTGCGCAACCTCATCGAGCGGCTGGTGCTCCTGAGCCCCGAGGCGCTCATCCGGCCCGCCCACCTGCCCCTGGAGATGCGCATGGACGCGGGCCTGCCCGAGGCCGGGGACTCCCCGCCCGAGCTGAACCTGGCCGCGGCCGTGCGCGCGGCCGAGATCCGGGCCATCCAGCGGGCCTGGCGCGAGTCCCGGGGCAGCAAGGCGCGCACCGCGGACCTGCTCGGGGTCAGTCCCCGGACCCTGCGCTACAAGCTGGCGGAATACCGGCTCCTGCTCGGCGAATGAGGCCCTCCGCCGGAACCGGACATTTCCCATTGCCTTTTTGCCCCGGCTCTCCTAGCCTGTGGCCCGGTTGACCGGGGGCGCAGACCCCGGCTCCCTGACCCCGCAAACAAGGACGATGCATGGATCCCACCTGGTGGAAGACGCTCCGTGAATACGCCGAGGCGCTTATCGTGGCGCTGCTCCTGGCGCTGTTCATCCGGGGCTTTGTGGTACAGGCCTTCAAGATTCCCTCCGAGTCCATGCTGGACACCCTGCTGGTGGGCGACCACCTCCTGGTGACCAAGTTCACCTACGGCATCCAGTGGCCCTTCTCGGACAAGGTCGCCGTGCCCATGGGCGACCCCAAGCGCGGCGAGATCATCGTCTTCCGCTACCCCGTGGACCCGGACAAAGATTTTATTAAGAGGGTCATCGGCGTGCCCGGGGACGTGGTCGAGATCAAGGCCAAGCAGGTCTTTGTCAACGGCCAGCTCCAGGAGGAGCCCTTCGTCCGCCACACCGAGCCCGTGGCCGTGCCCAACCCGCACATGCCCGAGGTCAACCAGGACCCGGACAAGTACTTCGACCGCAACAGCTTCACCTGGAAGCGCGACTGGATGCCCAAGACCACGGTGCCGGCCGGGCAGTACTTCGTCATGGGCGACAACCGCGACCACTCCTACGACTCGCGCTTCTGGGGCTTCGTGTCCCGCGAGGCCATCCGGGGCCGGGCGCTGATCATCTACTGGTCCTGGGACTTCACCGGCGGCCTGACCATCCGCTGGAACCGCCTGGGCCACATGGTCCGCTAGGCGTCGTCAACGCGATCGCGAAGGCCGCCGCCCGTTCCTGCGGGAGGCGGCCTTTTCTTTGCCGGCCAGGCCCTTGCCGGGCCTTTGCAAAACGCATACACCATCCGATATTCGCCCAACCGCAACCGCATTGGATCGCCCATGCTCGCCAAAGCCGCCACCGCAGCCCTGCTGGGCATCGACGCCTTCCGCGTGGACCTGGAGGTGGATTTGGCGCGCCAGGGCATGCCCGCCTTCGTCATGGTGGGCCTCGCCGAAGGCGCGGTGCGCGAGGCCAAGGAGCGGGTCTTCGCCGCGCTCAAGAACACCGGGTTCAAGCTCCCGCCCTCGCGCATCACCGTGAACCTGGCCCCGGCCGACGTGCGCAAGGAGGGCAGCGCCTACGACCTGCCCCTGGCCCTGGGGCTCTTGGCCGCGTCCGGGATCATCCCGGCCGAGCGCCTGGAGGGCTGGTTCTTCGCGGGCGAACTCTCGCTCACCGGGGAATTGAAGCCCGTGGAGGGCGTGCTGCCCCTGGCCATCCGGGCCCGGGACGAGGGCGGCAAGGGCCTGCTCGCGCCCGCGGCCAACGCCTCGGAAGGCGCGGTGGTCAAGGGCCTGCCCGTGTTCGGCCCGCGCTCCCTGGGCGAGGCCGTGGCCTTTCTCCTGGGCGAGGCCGAGATCGAGCCCTCGGCCCTGGACATCGACGGGCTCTGGACCCAGCGCCAGGACTTCCTTCTGGACTACGCCGACGTGAAGGGCCAGGAGCACGCCAAGCGGGCCATCGAGATCGCGGCCGCGGGCGGCCACAATCTTTTATTCATCGGCCCGCCGGGCAGCGGCAAGACCATGCTGGCCCAGCGCATCCCCACGGTGCTGCCCCCGCTGCGCTTCGAGGAGGCCCTGGAGGTCACGACCATCTATTCCGTGGCCGGCCAGCTCTCGCGGGACAAGGCCCTGGTGGTCACCCGGCCGTTCCGCTCGCCCCACCACACCATCTCGGACGCCGGGCTCATCGGCGGCGGGGTCTATCCCCGGCCCGGCGAGGTCTCGTTGGCCCATCGCGGCGTGCTCTTCCTGGACGAGCTGCCCGAGTTCAAGAAGCACGTGCTGGAGGTCCTGCGCCAGCCTTTGGAGGACGGGGTGGTGACCATTGCCCGGGCCGCCATGTCCCTGACCTATCCCGCGGACTTCATGCTCGTAGCGGCCATGAACCCCTGCCCCTGCGGGTTCCTCACCGACGAGCGCCACCCCTGCACCTGCTCGCCCCGGGCCGTGCAGGCCTACCGCTCGCGGCTCTCCGGGCCGCTCTTGGACCGCATCGACCTCCAGGTGGAGGTCCCGGCTGTTCCGTATAAGGACTTGAAGGAGGTCCGGGGGAGCGTGGACTCGGCCACCATGCGGGGCCGCATTGCCCAGGCCCGGGACATCCAGGCCCGACGCTATGCGGGCACGGCCACGCACATCAATTCCGAGCTCGCGGGCACGGCCCTGGAAGAGCACTGCCGTCTGTCCCAGGCCGAGCACGGGTTCCTGGAGCAGGCCGTGCACAAGCTCGGGCTCTCGGCCCGGGCCTATACCCGGGTCCTGCGCATCGCGCGCACCATCGCAGACCTGGAGGGAACGGAAGCGCTTGCGGTGCACCACCTGGCCGAAGCCATCAACTATAGGAGCATGGACCGGCAAGGACCGGGGTGATGGCCTACCCGCAGTAGATATAAAGACAAGATGTGCCGTAATTATTCACTAAAATGGCTCACCGGCAAATAGGCTTCTCCTGTCTGGGAAGCGTGCCTCCAAATAGTATTTAATAATTTTTCCAAACATTGCCCGACTTCAAGGCTACGCAAAATGTGAGCCCCATCTATACAAACGAATCTGAGTTCTCCTTTGCCCTTGAGTCCAGACACTGCTTCCGGAGAATATCCGTTTATTGCTATATATAAACCGTGCGTATCCATTGTCTTCCCAGACAATTTATAGATAAACGCACCAAATTCTGCCCCAGCGACAGGGCTAGACACCCATTTTGCCTCTACAAGATGGACATGACTATTCCATATAAACGAACCATCAATTTGTTCGCCTACAATTTTAAATGATGCTTTTGGGTCAAGTCTTTCAACTTCAAATAACTTGTGAAGAAATTTTTCGAGAAGATATCCTCTCTGCTGATGATTACATTCACCGCATAATGATAAAAACTCGTCCCGCAAACTGTCTCGTTTTTTCTGAAAACTTAAGCATTCTCTGTGTTGCGCATTAAAAAGTGAGGATTCTTGCCTCTGTAGATTAATTTTTTCCTCTTCAATCTTATCTCTTCGCTCTTTCTTATTTTTTTGAATTATTGAATTAAGATTTTTAATTGCATTATTAGCTTTTATTGTTGCATCTGGAAAATTCCCATTAATCAGACTTGTTATTATTCTAGAAAGCAAGATATCGCCGTCTTTGTTAACTGATAATATATTGATCAGTTCTTGGACAACAAACCTTTTAGGTGCTTTTTGATATGCACCTTTCCTTCTATCTGCGCGCACTCTCGCTTCACTCAACGTGCTAAAACTGATACCAGACCTAATAATAAAACTGTCGAGTGCATTATGATAATTAAAACACTCTGCCAATGCATCCTCAACATCCCCAAGCGTCGCTGCATCCAATGGCATACTTGTTCACTCCACAAAGGTCGGCATTGTCGGCACAATATGTGGTGCCCGCAACAAAGGGACAAGGCGATTAGTTATAACTAATACCCGATCTTCCCTAAATCGTGCAAGGCTGTGGAGAGGAAAATCTTACCCCTCCAGCAAAGGCATTCATCCGCGTCATAATGAGCCGTCAGGGACAGAATTGGGCCCCCCGCCTTGACCTTTTCCCCTTTCCCGGTGCATTGCGGAATCACTGGACAACCCCTGTTCCCGGAGGTCCTCATGCTCCGCCGCCTGCTCCTCTCCTGCCTGTTCCTCCTGCTTCTGGCCCCGGCCGCTTGGTCCGAGAACTTTGACCAGGACGCCCCAGCCTCCCAGGACATCCCGGGCCTGCCCCGCTACGAGGGCTCGGTGATCCTGGGCTACAAGCTGGAGCGCTACGACGAGGCCGTGCTGCCCCTGGCCAAGTGGGACAACGGCAAGAAGGCCTGGGAAAAGTCCGTGAAGGTCGAGGGCCGCCGCACGCGCATCCTCTACCTGGTGCCGCCGGACCGCAGCTCCCTGGAGGTCATGCGCAACTACAAGATCGCCCTGCAGAAGCTCGGCTACGAGCCGCTCTTCGACTGCTCCGGCGAGGTGGAGTGCGGCAAGGGCGTGGGCAACGCCTATTTCGAGGCCTCGGCCCGCAACAAGATCACCGGCCGCCAGGTCTTGGAATACGCCTTTTCCATGGAGGTCCAGGACCCCCGCGTGCTCACGGCGCGGCTGAACACCCCGGGCGGCCAGTCCCACGTCTTCATCCTGGCGGCCCAGCAGAACAACGCCGCGGACGCCAAGGCCGGACGCCGCGTGGCCGTGTTCGTGGAAGAGGTCCTGGCGGGCCAGATGCAGGAGCGCATGGTCCTGGTCCAGGCCGAGGACATGGCCCGGAGCATCGGGGATACGGGCAGGGTGGCCATCTACGGTGTGAACTTCGCCTTTGACCGGGCCGAGATCATGGCCGAGTCCCGGCCCCAGCTGGAGGAGATGGCCAAGCTCCTCAAGGCCAATCCCAAGCTCAAGGTCTACATCGTGGGCCACACCGACAACCAGGGCCGCCTGGACTACAACCTGACCCTGTCCCTGCGCCGGGCCGAGGCCGTGGTGCAGTTGCTCGTCCGCGACTTCGGCGTGCCCGCCGAGCGCATGATCCCCAAGGGCCTGGCCAGCCTGGCCCCGGTGGCCTCCAACGCCAGCGAAGAGGGCCGGGCCAAGAACCGCCGCGTGGAGCTGGTGGGGCAGTAGGGACCGCGCCGCCCGCCTTGACGCCCGAAGCGCGAGATGCCACACAGGGGCGGGCCGACACCGGCCCGGGAGCTGCGATCCGGCATGACCACTGACCTAGCCAGCCGTCCCATCGGCGTGTTCGATTCCGGCGTGGGCGGGCTCACCGTGCTGCGGGCCCTGCGCCGCGCCCTGCCCTGCGAGGACTTCCTCTATCTCGGGGACACGGCCCGCCTGCCTTACGGCACCAAGAGCGGCGCCACGGTCACCCGCTACGCCCTCCAGACCACGAAACTCCTGGTGGACCAGGGCGTGAAGCTGCTCGTGGTGGCCTGCAACACGGCCTCCTCCGTGGCCCTGCCCGACCTGGAGGCCGCCTATCCGGGCCTGCCGGTCATCGGCGTGGTGGAGCCCGGGGCCCGGGCCAGCTGCGAAAGCGCCCCGCGCGGCCGCATCGCGGTCATCGCCACGGCCGGGACCGTGCGCGGCGCGGCCTACCAGGCGGCCATCCTCAAGCTGCGGCCCGAGGCCACCATCGCCTCCCGGCCCTGCCAGGTCTTCGTGTCCCTGGCCGAGGAGGGCTGGGTGGACGGGCCCATCGTGGAGGCCGCCGCGGCCCGCTACCTGGAGCCGCTCATGGCCGAATTCCCGGCCGGCGGACCGGACTGCCTGGTGCTCGGCTGCACCCACTTCCCGCTCCTGGCCCCGGCCATCCGCAAGGTCCTGCCGGACAACGTGCGGCTCATCGACTCGGCCGAGACCACGGCCCAGTGCGTGGCCCAGGCTTTGGCCGCCGCCAACCTGCTCAACCCCTGCCCCAACCCGGGCTCGGAACGCTTCTTCGCCACCGACGATCCCGAGCGCTTTGCCCGCGTGGGCGAAACCTTCCTGGGCCGGGCCCTGGCCCCGGCGGACGTGACCCTGGTGGACCTGTAGGGCGCAGCCAGCGGTCTTTCGCGCCAAGGAGTCTGCATGCTGGAAGCCGCCGTGTTCCTCTGCGGGGCCGTGATCATGGTCATCGAGCTGGCCGGATCGCGCGTCCTTGCCCCCTTTCTCGGGACCTCCCTGGCTGTCTGGACCAGCCTCATCGGCATCATCCTGGCGGCCATGAGCCTGGGGGCCTGGTGGGGCGGACGCCTGGCCGACCGACGGCCCGAGCCCCGGCTTCTGTCACGGATCATCCTCCTGGCCGGGGCCTGCACCGCGGCCATGGCCCTGACCAAGGGCCTGGCGCTCAGCTTCCTCCAGCACCAGGGGGCCGGGCTCTACGCCCTGGCCGTGGCCGCCGCCCTGGTCCTGTTCGCGCCCCCGGCCCTGCTCCTGGGCATGGTGGCGCCCTTCGCCGTACGCCTGCGGCTGAACGACCCGGCCCACGGCGGCCGCGTGGCCGGAACCCTCTACGCCCTGTCTTCCCTGGGCAGCATCGCCGGGACCTTCCTGGCCGGGTTCGTGCTCATCGCAACCGTGGGCAGCACCAACATCCTCCTGCTCATGGCCATGACCCTGGCCCTGGCCGCCCTGCTGGCGGATCGCTCCGGTCTCCGGCTCAAGCTCCTGGCCGCCGGGGTCTTCCTCCTGCTGCTGCTCCTGACCCAGGCCCGCGACGAGGCCCTGGCCCGGGCCGGGTTCCTGGACACGGACACGCCCTACAACCGGGTCATCGTGCACCTGAGCGCCGAGGAGGACTCGGGCCGACCGACGCGGGTCATGATCACCGGCCCAGGAGCCCAGCAGTCGGCCATGTACCTGGACGACCCAGCGGCCCTGGCCCTGCCCTACACCCGCTTCTACCGCCTGGCCGAGCACTTCGCCCCGGACCTGCGCCGGATGCTCGTGCTGGGCGGAGGGGGCTACTCCTTCCCGAAGTTCGCCCTGGCCCGCTACCCCGGCGTGACGCTGGACGTGGTGGAGCTGGACCCCGGGATCACGGCCCTGGCCCGGGACCTGTTCGGCCTGCGCGACGACCCCCGGCTGCGGATCCTGGACGAGGACGCCCGGGTCTTTCTCAACCGCAACGCCGCGCGCTACGACGTGATCCTCTGCGACGTGTTCAACTCCGACTATGCCGTGCCCTTCCACCTGGCCACCCTGGAGACCGCCCGGCTCCTGCGGGCCGCCCTGAACCCCGGAGGCGTGGTCCTGGTGAACCTGCTCTCCTCCCAGGCGGGCCCCCGGGGGCAGATGTTCCGCGCCCTGTTCGCCACCTACGCCGCAGCCTTTGCCGAAGTCCGGGCCTTTGCCGTGGAACGGCCCGAGGATCCCCTGCGCTGGCAGAACCTGATCCTGGCGGCCTTTACCGCGCCCCCGGCCGAGGGCGCGCCCCGGGACCCGGAACTGGCGGCCATGCTGGCCCGGCGGATTCCGGCCCCGACCCTGGACCTGCCCGCGCTCACCGACGAGCTGGCTCCGGTGGAGCGCTACGCCGCCCCGGTCTGGGCCCGGCCGGACATTTGACAGTCCGGCCCCGGGGAATTAGGGAACATCCGGCGCGGCCTCTCGGCCGCCAGCCTGCAAACAAGGAGCGCGCATGGCCTCGACTGTGGAAGAATTGACCGTGAATTACGAGGAGAACGGGGTACAGGTGGTCAAGGAGCTGGACAAGGCCATCCTGTCCAAGGGCACCTGGGCCACAATCCTGTTCCGCTACCAGGAAATGACCCGGGGCACGGGCGAGTACGGGTCCGAGAAGTACGGCATCCGGCGCTACCAGAAGCGCAACGGCGAATACCGCCAGCAGTCCAAGTTCACCATCTCCAGCGCGGACCAGGCCCGCAAGATCATCGAGATTCTCCAGGGCTGGATCGGCGACTAGCAGGCCGTTGAAAAAGTCCTTTCCCGCAGGCCGTTCAAAAAACGCGGGGGCAAGGCGCGAAAAAAACGCACGGCCGACGCGTATCTCCCATACGCGAGGATGTGCGTTTTTTGATGCAACGCCGCCATCGCGGATTTTTCAACGGCCGACTAGCCCATCCCCGGGTCCAGGACCAGTTCCACCCCGGTCTCGCCCCGGACCCGCTCCAGGAAGGCCCGCACCTCGCGGCCCTGGTCCGGGCTGAAACGCAGCTGGAGCACGCCCTGGCGGCGGTCGGCCACGCTGAACAGGGCCAGGTTGTCGTGGGCCTCCAGCAGGAAGCGGAACAGGGCGATGCGCTCCGGGGCCAGCTGCACGTAAAGCCGCGCCGAATGGCTCGGCGGCGGCCCGGCCTTGCGCGGACGCCTGCGGCCCGGTTTCAGGCTCATGCCCGGCCCCGCCAGTCCGCGCCCGATTCCGCCCGCCGCCGGTCCGCCAGGGCCAGCTCCCGCAGCCGTTCCAGGTTCCCGGCGTGCTTGGCGCAGAGCTTGATGTCGTTGCCGATGACGTTGCCCGCCCGGGCCCGGGTGATGGCCGCGGACGGCTTCCAGGAGACCCCGGAATTCTGGTGGTGCACGCAGGCCACGCGCCCGGTGTAGACCACGGACCAGCCCGCCAGGCAGACCGCCAGGTCGTGCTCGATGTCGTCGCCCTGGGACGGGCTGAAGCGGATGTCGAAGCCCGGAACCTCGCGCAGGGCCTTGCCGCGCAGCAGGTGGCAGCAGCCCATGACCGACATGGTCCGGCGGGTGAAGTCGTAGAGCCCGTTGTCCGTGGCGCCCGGCGGGGCGTGCATGATGAGCTTGAACATGTCCGGCCGGGCCAGGGCCACATTGCGGTAGAGGTACTGGATGCGCGCGGGCGCGCCCGGCTCCAGGACCTTGCAGCCCACCACCCCGATGCCCTCGTCCTCCTCGGCCACGCTCAGGAAACGCGCCAGCCAGTCCCGGGGCAGCTCCACATCATCATCCAGATAGGCCACGTAGTCGGCCTCCCGGCACTCGGGCAGGGCCGCCAGCCAGTTGCGGGCCGCGGGCGCGCCCACGTTCACGGGCAGGTCCACGCGCGTGAGCCGTGCGCCTGCGCGGTACTGCCAGGCGTCCAGGACCTGGGCCGTGGCGTCGGCGGAGCCGTTGTCCAGGACCAGAATCCGGGCCTGACCCAGGTCCGAGGCCCAGAGCGCGGCCAGGGTCTGGTCCAGTTCCGCGGCCTTGTTCCAGGAATAGAGGAGCACGGCCAGGGCCCCGGGAATCGGGGCCAGGTCCTGGTCGCGGCCCAGAACCAGGTCCGAGGCCAAAAGCGCGGCGCTGCTGTGCCAGGCCGCCTGTTCCAGGCAGCGCTGAAAATGCTCCAGCGCGGCCTGCCGGTCGCCCAGGGCGCGGCAACACAGGCCCTGCCGGAACAGGACGGCCGGGCCCAGGGCCGGGGCCGCGGCCGCGAAATGGTCCTGGGCCTCGGCGAATTTTCCCGCCAGGAACGCGGCCTGGCCGCGCAGAATCTCCAGGGCCGGCACGAGTTCCGGGGCTGTTGGCCGGGCCAGGGAGCGGGCCAGCCAGTCCTGGTCGTTCTCGAACAGGGCCAGGGACACGGCCTGGCTCAGCCAGAACAGTCCCCCGCCCGCGTCCAGGCGCTGGTCCAGGAACCCGCGCAGAGCGGCCATGTCCCGCTGGGCCGCCAGTTCCTCGTAGCCCCGAAGATCCGTGGGGCGGGCCCAGTCCCGGGCCAGGACCGCGGCCAGGCGCCGGGCCTCCAGGGGCAGGGCCGAAAAGAGCTGCGGCGCGGCAAGGAGTTCCCCGGCCAGGGACCCGGCCAGGGGGTCTTCGGCCAGGGCTGCCAGGACCAGGGCCGGGGCCAAATCCGGAGCAGGGGCCAGGCTCGCGCGGGTGGCGGCCAGCAGGTGCCCGTGGCCGCAAGAGCCCAGCAGAAGCAGGTCCCGCAGGCCCGGGTCCAGGCCGCGCCACAGGGCGCTCACTGCTCGGGCCGATCCGGGCATCCGGCCTCCCCGTCCTCGGGCAGGGGCACCGAGGCCGCCAGATCCTCCACGGCCAGGGGCGCGCAGAGCCGCTCCCCGGCATAGACCCGCACGAGGTTTGCGCCCTTGGTCCGGTTGTCCAGCAGCTCGCGCACGAGGCGCTGGTTGATGCGGCCCATGCGCACGCGCAGCAGCGGGTCCCGGGCCAGGGCCGCCACGGCCTCGGCCAGGGCCAGGGCGTCCTCCGAGGCGCAGAGCAGGCCGTTGACCCCGTGGCGGATGAGCTCGGGGATGCCGCCCACGGCCGTGGCCGCCACGGGCAGTCCGGCCCGGAAGCCTTCCAGAAGCACGTTGGGCAGGCTCTCCTGGCGCGAGGAGAGCACCAGAATGTCGGCCCGGGCCAGCTCCTCCATGACCTGGTCGTGGGCAATGGGGCCGGTGAGCCGCAGGCGGCCCAGGGCCCCCGGGCGCAGGTCCTCGGTGAGGCCCTTGGTCTCGCGCGCGCCGCAGACCACGAACTCCATGTCCTTGGCCCGGCCCGCGCCCTCCAGCAGGGTGAGGACCTCCAGGAACACATCCAGGCCCTTGGCCGGGGCCTCGTTGCCCACGTAGATCACGCGCACCCCGCGCTTCTTCCGGAGCCGGACCTCGCCCGGCTCGGGCCCCTGGTCCAGGAAGGAGTTGTAGACCACGGAGAGCCGGCTTTTCAGCACGCCGTGGCGCCGCAGCACCCGGGCGCAGGCCAGGGAGTTGCAGAGGTAGCCGTGGGAGAGCGCGGCCCAGAGCCCGGCCAGGGCGTTGGGCTTGAAGATCACGCCCCGGTTCAGGAAGAGTTTGTAGCGCGCGCCCAGGAGCCGGGCCAGGATGGCCGGCTTGTAGGCCTTATTGTGAAAGGCGTGGACCACGTCGAGATTCTGCTCGCGCCAGGCCGCCCGGAAGAACCGGGCCGTGTCCCAGACCCGGCGGAAGCCGTCCCAGGGCAGGACGCGCGCCCCGGCCCGCTCCAGGGCCTGGCGCAGCACCGAATCCGGCGGCACCGCGGCCAGCACGTTCAGGCCCATGTCCGCAAGGGCCTGGGCGTTGTTGATCATCTGGCGGCTGCCGCCCGAGAGCTTGGTGGAGTCCGTGGCCAGGAGCACGGTGCGCGGCTCGGGCCGCTTGCGGAAGAACTTGAAGAAGACCCGCGCAGTGAGGCTGTTGCCATACATGGCCAGCCGGGCGCGGATCCAGGCCGGACTCTTCTTCTTGCCCACGCCGATGCGCTTGAGCCGGAAGGGGTCCGTGCCCGGGACATTGGGCCCGCGCTCCAGGCTGAAGGCCCCGGCGAAGCCCGAGGCCCGCAGCTCCTCCTCGCTCACCCCGTCGAACTGGCCCCAGGGCCAGCAGAACAGCTGGGGACCGCCGCCGTTGAGGGCCTTGAGCCGCGCCAGGTTCTCCTGGAACTCGGCCCGGCAGAAGGCCCGGCGCTCGGCCTCGGGCCGCAGCCGGAAGAGCGGGCCGCGTGCATCGGTTGTGGGCCAGAACCCGTCATAGACCAGGGCGCTGCCCACGTCGAAACAGGGCAGGCCGGGCGCGGGCGCGGGGTAGATGCCGTGGGCCGCCCAGTGGCCGCGGCCGCCGATCCCGCCCTGGGGCCGCAGGCTGCGGAACGCGCCCTGGTGGCGGCGGCCGTGGGCCTGGACCTCCATGCCGAAATCCTGGACCAGGGCTTTCAGTTCGGACTCGTTCATGAACTGGGACGGGTCGCCGGAGAGCGCCCGGCAAAAGGACTCGGGCATGGCCGCCAGGGCCGGGGCGCTGGCAAAGGTCCGCGCAGGACCCGGGACCGTGAAGTCCGTGAGCGCGAAGAAGACCCCGGTCAGGCCGTATTTCCGGAGCAGGGGCGCGGCCACCAGCCAGTTGGACAAATGCCCGTCGTCAAAGGTGAGCACGCAGGACGGCCCGGCCAGGGACCGCCTGCCCGCCACGTATTCCAGCAGGTCCCGGGCCCCGATGGTCCGGTAGCCGGCCTTTTGGATAGCCTGGAGATGGGCCTCGAACAGGGCCGGGGCATGGCCGTCCACGTCCGAGACGTTGTGGTAGCAAAAGACCGGAACGCTGCGCATCACGAGCCCCCTGGCGCGCGGAACCCGGCGGGCAGGTCCTGGGCGATGGCCCGGGCAAAGGCCTCGTACCCGGCCTTGTTGAAGTGGTCCCAGTCGCGGGGCCCGTGGATCAGGGTCTGGGAAGCGGCCGCGCGCAACGTCGGCAGGGTGTCGATGAAGTCCAGGCCGTGCCTGCCGGCGAAGTCCCGGATGCGCGCGGCCATGGCCCGGCTNNGGCCAGCACCTGTTCCGGGGCGAACCGCCGGTCCGGCCAGTCCTGGGTCTGGACCTGGCCGTCCAGGGCATAGCAGGACAGGGGCGCGGGCACATAGACCAGGACGCAGCGCGTGTCCTTGAGCATGTCGCGGATGTACAACACGCTCTGCTCGAACACGAACAGGGCGTCCTCGGCCTCGGGCTCGTCCAGGGGCGGGCCCTGGAGCCGGTCCGGCAGATGCCGCAGCCTGCCGCCCACCACGGCGGCGTTGATGGTCCCGAGCGGCGGCGCCGGGTCCGGGTCCGAGAAGTTGTGGACCAGACGGTACCAGACCTGGTCGCGCAGGGAGAGCAGGAGGAGGCTGCCGAAAAGCAGGCTGCCGCCGGGCTCCCGGGGCTCGCCCGAGGCGTAGCTGGCGGCCGTCTCCTCCAGGAAGGCCCGGAAGACCCCGGGCCGGCGCAGGGAGCTCCGGGGATGCTCCGGATCAAAGTGGTTGCGCAGGAACCGGATGTTGTTGGAGAGGTCGTTGCCCTCGTAGAAGAACAGGAGCAGGCAGCCGGGGTCCGGGATGGCCAGGCCCAGCCGCCGCAAGGCGCGCAGGTCCTCCAGGGGTTCCAGCACCAGGCCGTCCACGCTGCCTGCGCCGCTGCGGCCGAAGGTGACCACGTCGCGGCCCAGGACGTCCTGGAGCAGGTGCGGGGTGTGGAAGCGGGCCGTGCGGTCGTAGCCCTGGTCGATGAACCAGTCGCCCTTGCCCTGGGCATAGGAGTCCCCGGCCAGGGCCAGGTAGCCCGGGGCGGGCAGCAGCCCGGCCTTGGAGCTCTGGCCGGGCAGCCGGACCTCGCGGGGGAAGTAGTGGAACAGGGCCGCGGGCAGCCGGGAGAGAATCAGGGGGAAGACCAGGAATTCCGTGAGCCCGTAAACCAGGCCCACGCTCACGAGCACCAGGAGCAGATTGGTCAGTTTCTTGGGCATGTCGGGCGTTCCGGCCCCTGTGGTAGCAGATGCGCCAGGCCCGGGCAAGGCGCGGGGCCTGTGATAATTGGACCGCGCATATTGAAATGCGCAGGCCAAGCAGTTAGAGACAGGAGCATGTCGGAACGGACCATCCTCTTCATCGCCGAACCCCAGGCCGTGTCCAGCGTGTTCCCCACGCTCAAGGAGGCCGGGGTTCAGGCCGGTCTGGCCGACACCCTGGCCGGGGCGCTCAACTTCATCAAGAAGACCGGCCCGGCCCTGGTCTTTTCCCGTCCGGCCCTGCAGGGCTACTCGGCCCAGGACCTCCTGGCCGAGGCCGGGGACGGCTTCCCGCCGGTGATCATCTTCACCAAGAACGGCTCGGCCGAGGAGGCCCAGCGCTTCCTGGACCTGGGCGCGCGGGACTACTGGCTGGAGCCCCTGGTCTGGGACAAGATCCGCCTGGCCCTGCCGCGCCAGGCCTCGGAACCGGCTGCGGAAACCGAGGCCGAGCCCCAGCGGCCGGTCCGGCCCGCCGCCTCCTCGCGCTTCCAGGTCATCGGCAAGCACCCGGCCGTGCTCCGGGTCCTGGCCCTGGCCCGCCAGGTGGCCCGCTCCAAGGCCACGGTGCTCATCTCCGGCGAGTCCGGCACGGGCAAGGAGATGTTCGCCCGCTTCCTGCACCACAATTCCGACCGCGCGGACAAGCCCTTTGTGGCCATCAACTGCGCGGCCCTGCCCGAGCATCTCCTGGAGTCCGAGCTCTTCGGCCACGAGAAGGGGGCCTTCACCGGGGCCATCAACCGCAAGCCCGGCCGCTTCGAGCTGGCCGACGGCGGCACCCTGCTCCTGGACGAGATCTCCGAGATGGACATGGGGCTCCAGGCCAAGCTGCTGCGCGTGCTCCAGGAGGGCGAGATCGACCGCGTGGGCGGGGTGGAGACGGTCAAGGTGGACGTGCGCGTGCTGGCCACCACCAACCGGGACATCGAGGAGTTCGTGCGCGAGAAGAAATTCCGCCAGGACCTCTTCTACCGGCTCAACGTCATCCCCATCAAGCTGCCCCGGCTGGCCGACCGCGGCGAGGACGTGTTCCTGCTGGCCGAGTTCTTCCGCGACAAGTACTGCGCGGCCTGCGGCCTGCCCCGGCTGGCCCTGTCCGAGGAGGCCCGGCAGTGGCTCCTGGTCTACCCCTGGCCGGGCAATGTGCGCGAACTCCAGAACCTCATGGAGCGGGCCGTGCTCCTGGCCGGTTCCGGGCCCATCCAGCCGCGCCACTTCCTCATGGACTCCGAGACCTGGGTCCCGGAGGACGAGTCCGGGCTCACCCCCGAGGCCGCCCCGGCCCGGCCCGCGAGCCCGGGCGAGGCCCTTTCGGTCATGCCCCTGCACGAGATGGAAAAGGCCCTGATCTTCAAGAGCCTGGACGCCACCTCGGGCAACCGCACCCAAGCCGCCGAGCTTCTGGGCATCTCGGTGCGCACCCTGCGCAACAAGCTCAACGAGTACAAACAGCAGGGCCTGGACATCCCCTAGCCCCGGGCGGAAACCCATGCATCCCGGACGCTTCCGGCTTCTGCGCCAGGGCCCGGACCGCACCGGTCCGGTGCTCTACTGGATGCACCGCGAGCATCGCGCCTCCGACAACTGGGGCCTGCTTTTCGCCCAGGAGCAGGCGATCGCGCGCGGCGTTCCCCTGGCCGTGGCCCATTGCCTGGACCCGGCCTATCCCGGCGCGGCCCTGCGCCACTTCGCCTTTCTCCTGGCCGGGCTGCGCCAGACCGAGGCCGCGCTACGCCACTGCGGCATCCCCCTGCTCTCCTGCCTGGGCGATCCGGCCCGGGAGATCCCGGCCCTGGCCCACAAGGTCAAGGCCGCGGTCCTGGTCCTGGACTTCGATCCCCTGCGCCACAAGCAGGCCTGGGCCCGGGCCGTGGTCGAGGCCGTGGAAGCGGAGGTCTGGGAGGCGGATTCCCGGAACATCGTGCCCTGCCGGGCGGCCTCCAGCAAAAAGGAGTGGGCCGCGCGCACCCTGCGCCCCAAAATCCACCGGCTTTTGCCCGAATATCTGGAACAGCCGCCGCGACTCGCGCCGCACCCGCATCCCTGGCCCGCCAAGGTCCCGGCCGTGCACTGGGACCGGACCCTCACCGCCCTGGCCCCGGACCCGTCCGTGCCGCCAGTGGACTGGATCGCGCCCGGTGAAACAGCCGCGGCCAGGGCCCTCGACGACTTCATCGAGACGCGGCTCCCGCTCTATGCCGACCAGAAGAACGACCCCAACAAACAGGCCGTGTCCCTGCTCTCGCCCTATCTCCACTTCGGCCAGCTCTCGTCCCTGCGCGCGGCCCTGGCCGTGTCCCGGGCCGGGGCCCCGGACCGGGCCCGGGACGTGTTCCTGGAGGAGCTCATCGTGCGCCGGGAACTGGCCGACAACTTCTGCCTGCATGAACCGGCCTACGACCGGTTCCAGGGCTTTCCGGACTGGGCCCGCAAAACCCTGGACAAGCACCGGGGCGACCGCCGGGAATACGTCTATGGCCGGGACGGACTGGAGGCGGGGCAGACCCATGACCCGCTCTGGAACGCGGCCCAGCGCCAGATGACCGCCACGGGCCATCTGCACGGCTGGCTGCGCATGTACTGGGCCAAGAAAATCCTGGAGTGGTCGGCTTCGCCCGAAGCGGCGCAGGACACGGCCGTGGCCCTCAACGACCGCTGGCTGCTGGACGGCCGCGATCCCAACGGCTACGCGGGCATCGCCTGGAGCCTGGGCGGGGTCCACGACCGGCCCTGGGGCGAACGGCCGGTGTTCGGCACGGTGCGCTTCATGAGCTTCAAAGGGGCCTGCGGCAAGTTCGACGTGCCCGGCTTCATCCGGACCTGGGGCGGAGAGGACTGACGCGGCTCACCGGGAGCGCTTGCGGCAGCGCTCCAGCATGGCCTTGGCCTCGGCGTGCTCCGGGTTCACCTGAAGCGCGGCCTCCAGATAGCCGGCCGCCTCCCGGGAATTGCCGTTCTCCGAAAAGATCGTGCCGAGCATGAAGGCCACGTTGGCGCTGCTCTGGTAGAAGCGGGGGTTGATCTCCAGGGCCTTGTGCATGGCGCGCAGGGCCTCGCGCTTCTTGCCCCCGTCGTTCTGGGCCAGGCCGATGTTGTAGTACAGCCCCTCATCGTCCGGGGCCACGGTCAGGGCCTTCTCGTAGTTGGCGATGGCCTCCTGCCACTTGCCCTGCCGCCGCAGGGCCATGCCCAGCCGGTTGAAGTGCACGAGGTCCTCGCGCGAGAGCAGGTCGCCCTTGGATTCGAGCATCTTGGCCAGGTACTTCTCGGAGAGTTCCGGGGAGGTCTCGCCCACGGCGTCGGCGATGTTCTCGGCAATGACCCCGATGACGTTCATGGCCTCCTGGGTGGCCGCGGCAATGGCCTGGTCGAAGTACTTCTCGGCCAGGTTGATCTCGCCCTTGTCCACGTGGACCTTGCCGATCTCGCACTTGCGCTCGGTGTGCAGGGGCGAGAGCTTGTCCAGCTTCTTGAGGTACTCCAGGTAGCGTTCCTGGTCATGGTCCTTGAACACGTTGGCCAGGCGCTTGAGCGGTTCGAGATAGAGCCCGGAGCTCTCGTGGGCCTCCATGTAGGCGGCCACGGCGTCGTCGCGGCGGCCCATCTCCAGGTAGGCGTCGCCCCGGAGCATGAGCCCGGCCGGGCTGCCCGGCTTGAGGGCCAGGATCTTCTCGGCCACCTTGAGGACCTGCTTGTGGTCGCCCTTGGCCAGGAAGCCCTTGCCCAGGTCCATGAGCTCCGAAAGTTTGCCCTGGGGCTTGATGGTGAAGGCCAGCTTCTCGATGACGTTGTTGGTGGAGGCCGGCTTGGCGATGACGTTGTTCACGCCCAGCTCGTAGAAGTAGGCGATGTTCTCCTTGCGGGTCTCGCTCACGAGCACGATGATCTTCTGGTCCGGGAAGAGGTTCTTAACGTTGGCGATGAACTCGGTGGTGGGCCGTCCGCGGAGCATCCGCTCCAGGAACAGGATGGTCGAGAGCTTGCGGTCGGAGTAGTCGCGGATGCCTTTGGAGGCCGTGGCCAGGTCCGGGACGATGTACAGGCAGTCGCGCTTCACGCCCACGGTCTTGTTGATGGCCGCGCGCAGGATCTTGATGAACACGGGATCTTCCGAGGCCACCAGGAGGATGTGGTCGGTCTTGTCCAGATAGTCGAAGACGATTCTGTCGTAGAGACCGGTGTTCATTGGGCTTCTCCAGGCAAGGACTCTCGGGCGCGCCCCCCCGGGATCGCGGCCGCCTGCGAGCCTTTTACCCGAATTCGGCAATCCGGGAAAGACTGCCCTGTGAGATATTTGTCATGTGATACGGCGCAGGACCCAGACCACGGCCAGACCCACGGCCAGGGCCAGGGGCAGGCTCCGGAAACGCAGGCTCGCGGCCACCGTGGCCGCCGCGGCCAGCCACTCGGCGGGCCCTCCGGCGAGCACGGCCGGGGCCAGGATGGAGACGAGCACCGTGCCGGGAATGGACTGGAGAAAGGGCTCCCAGCGGCCGGCGAGGCGCAGGCGGTTGACCAGAAACAGCCCGGCCGCGCGGGTGGCGTAGGTCACCGCGGCCATGCCGGCCACGGCCAGGGCGGTGGCGGCGGCCTCAGCCACGGCCGCTCCCAAAGCGCGGCAGCCAGGCCGCGGCCAGGCTTCCGGCCAGGGCCCCGGCCAGGATGTGCCACTTGCCGGGCATGAGCCTGGCCGTGAGCACGGCCACCAGGGCGGCCAGGGTCCAGGGCAGGATGTCCTGGCGGCCCCGGCGCAGGCCCGTGAGCAGGGCCAGGAACACGGCCGTGAAGGCGAAGTCCAGGCCGTAGCGGGCCGGATCGCCCAGGCCGGCCACGGCCAGGTGGCCCAGGGCCGTGGACGCGAGCCAGGCCGCATAGACGGTGAGCCCGCTGCCCAGAAGATAGGCCCCGTCCACGTCCCCGTCCTCCCGGCTGCAGCGCGCCAGGGTCAGGGCCCAGGACTCGTCGTTCATGAAGAACAGGGAGCCGTAGGCCTGGAGCGGGGTGAGCCGGGAAAACCAGGGCCCCAGGGCCGCGCCCATGAGCACGTGGCGCAGGTTCACGGCCAGGGTGGTGAGAAACAGCCCGGCGAACGGCAGGTCCGGGCCCCAGAGGTCCAGGGCCACGAACTGGCTGGCCCCGGCGAAGACGAAGGCGCTCATGGACAGGGCCCCGCCCGCGCCCAGCCAGGCCTGGCGGGCCAGGACCCCGAAGACCAGGCCATAGGTGAACACGCCCAGGGCGATGGGCCAGCTCTCCCGGGCCCCCCGGAGCAGGCCCGCGCGATCAAAGGAAACCCGGCTCACGGCTGCGGCAGGGCCTCGACCTCGGCCAGGCTGGCGGCCGAGCGCACCTCCAGCCCCTCCAGTCCCTCCAGGTTGGCCTTGGCCAGCTTGCCGAGCACGCCCTTGGGCCCCAGCTCCAGGAAGACGCGGCAGCCCGCGTCCCGGAGGTTGCCCATGGTCTGGACCCAGAGCACCGGGGAGGTCATCTGGCGCTCCACGGCCGCGCGGGCCCCGGCGGCCGAGGGCTCGGGCAGGGCCGTGGCGTTGTGGAACACCGGGAAGGCCGGGGCGCGCCAGTCGAGCTTGCCCAGGAAGCGGGCGAATTCCGCGGCGGCCTCGGCCATGAGCGGGCTGTGGAAGGCCCCGGACACGGCCAGGGGAATGGCCCGGCCCTTGCGCTCGCGGACGAGTTCCCCGGCCCGCTCCAGGGCCGGTCCCTCGCCCGACAGCACGAACTGGGCCGGGGAATTGTAGTTGGCGATGCGCAGCTCCCGGCCCGTGTCGGCCAGGGCGCGTTCCACGACCTCCTCCACCTCGGCCTGGGACAGCTTGACCACAGCGGCCATGCCCTGGCCCTGGGCCCCGGCCTGGGCCATGAGCTTGCCGCGCAGGGCCACGGCCCGCACGGTCTCCTCCACGCTGAGCACCCCGGCCGCAGCCAGGGCCGCGAACTCGCCCAGGCTGTGCCCGGCGGCCGCGGACGGCGCCAGGCGGGACTTGGCCTCCAGCCAGAGGTTCAGGTTGACCACGCTGAGCGCGGGCTGCAGGGCCGCGGTCTTGGCCATGTCGCCCTCGCCGCCGCCCCAGTAGATCTCGCGCAGGGGCTGGCCGGACTCGCGTTCGGCCAGGAGCCAGAGGTCCTTGGCCGAGGGCCGGGCCTCGGCCAGGTCGCGGCCCATGCCGGGCTCCTGGGAGCCCTGGCCCGGGAAGAGAAGGCAGAGACTGGTCATGAAGAAACTCCTCTGAACGGAAATACCGTACTGGTGGGTTTCTGCTCAGCGCAGCCGGATCGCGGGCCGGGGCGCGCGGTGGATTGGTCGCCGCGCCGGCATGGCGTTACTCGGTGCCCTGGCCGTGGCGGACGGGCCAGACCCCGGTCACTGCACCGCGTCCTCGCCCACGAGCTTGCGGATGATGCTGCGGGCCGCGCGGCGCCCCGCGCCCATGGCCGAGATGACCGTGGCCGCGCCGGTGACGATGTCGCCGCCGGCATAGACTCCGGGAATGGCGGTCTCGCCGCTCTCCGGGTCCACCTCGATGTAGCCGCGCTTGGAGAGCTTGAGCTCGGGCGTGGCCTCCAGGAGGATGGGGTTGGGCCGGGTGCCGATGGCGATGATCGCCGTGTCGATGGGCAGGTCAAAGGTCTCGCCCGTGGGCTGGGGGCTGCGGCGGCCCGAGGCGTCGGGCTCCCCGAGCTTCTGGCGCTCCAGGGTCACGCTCACCAGGCGGCGTTCCTTGTCCCCGTTGTAGCGCAGGGGATTGGCCAGGATCTCGAGCTTCACGCCCTCTTCCAGGGCGTGCTCCAGCTCCTCGTGGCGCGCGGGCATCTCGCCCTTGGTCCGGCGGTAGACGATGGTCACCTGGTCCGCGCCCAGGCGCAGGGCCGTGCGGGCCGAGTCCATGGCCACGTTGCCGCCGCCGACCACGGCCACTTTCTTGCCGCGGATCACCGGGGTGTCGTAGTCCGGGAAGGCGTAGGCCCGGCCCAGGTTGACCCGGGTCAGGTACTCGTTGGCCGAGTAGACGCCGATGAGGCTCTCGCCGGGAATGTCCATGAACCGGGGCAGGCCCGCGCCCACGCCGATGAACACCGCGTCATAGCCCTGGTCCAGGAGCTCCTGCACCAGGATGGTCTTGCCGCCCACCCAGTTGGTCTTGAACTCCACGCCCAGGGCGCTCATGGCCTCGATCTCCCGGCGCACCACGTCCTTGGGCAGGCGGAACTCCGGGATGCCGTAGATGAGCACCCCGCCCAGCTCGTGCAGGGCCTCGAAGACCGTGACCTTCACGCCCAGGGCCGAGAGATAGCCGGCCACGGTGAGGCTGGACGGGCCCGAGCCGATGCAGGCCACCTTGATCTCCCGGGGCAGGGCGCAGGTGCGCTCGCCGGTGAGCTGCATGCAGCCGTTCTCGGCGGCGAAGGAGTCGGCCACGTAGCGTTCCAGGCGGCCGATGGCCACGGGCTCGCCCTTCTTGCCCAGGATGCAGGAACCCTCGCACTGGACCTCCTGGGGGCAGACCCGGCCGCAGACCGCGGGCAGGGAGTTGGTCTGGCGCAGGACCTGGTAGGCCCCGTCGCGGTCCCCGGCCTTGAGCTTGCCGATGAAGCCCGGGATGTCGATCTCCACGGGGCAGCCCTTGCGGCAGAGCGGGGTCTTGCACTGGAGGCAGCGGGAGGCCTCCAGGGCCGCCAGCTCGCCGGTGTAGCCCAGGGTCACTTCCAGGAAATTCGCGGCCCGCACCATGGGCGGCTGCTCGGGCATGGCCGTGCGCGGGGTCTTGGGCTTCTTGGGCGCGCCTTTCTTGGGGGTGGTCTTCTTGATGTCGCTCATGACTGGCCCCTGAATTTCTCCAGCGAGATCTTCTCCTCGGTCCTAAACTGGCCGAGGCGCATCTTGAGCTCCTGGAAGTCCACGGCGTGGCCGTCGAACTCCGGGCCGTCCACGCAGGCGAAACGCACCTTGCCGCCCACGGTGCAGCGGCAGGCCCCGCACATGCCGATGCCGTCCACCATGATGGAGTTGAGGCTCACCGTGGTCTTGACCCCGAAGGGCAGGGTCACCTTGGCCACGGCCTCCATCATGGGCACCGGGCCCACGGCCACGACCTCGGCGATCTCCTTGTCCTCCTCCAGGCGGGACTTGAGCAGCTCGGTGACGAAGCCCTTGTGGCCGCGGCTGCCGTCGTCCGTGGCGATGAGCACCTCGGGGCAGAACGAGCCGAGTTCGTCGCAGAACAGGAGCAGGTCCTTGTTGCGCGCGCCGATGACCGCCACCACGCGGTTGCCCGCCTGGTGATGGCCCTTGGCGATGTGGTGCATGGCCGCGATGCCCGTGCCCCCGCCCACGCAGATGACGGGCCCGCTCTTCTCGATGTGCGTGGGCCGTCCCAGGGGGCCGCAGACATCCAGGATGTCCTCGCCCTCCCGGAGCGTTGCCAGATGCGCCGTGGTCTTGCCCACCACCAGGAAGACGATGGTGATGGTCCCGGCGGCCGCGTCGGCGTCGGCGATGGTCAAGGGGATGCGTTCGCCCTTGTCGCTCACGCGCAGGATGACGAAATTGCCGGGCCGGGACTTGGACGCGATCATGGGCGCATCGACCACCATGAGGATGGTCTGGCCCGGGATGAGGTCCTTGCGTTTCAGGATGCGGTAGGGCATGCCGGTCCTCGCGATATGCGGTCTGCCCGGCCGGCGGCGGCGCGGGGAGCCCATTGATACGCTTGTCCCCGGGCTCTTGTCAAAAACACCGTTTACATCTATGAAATATATGTGCCGGTCCCGCTTTCCGGGGCCGGTTCCACCGCTTCCCAGGGACGGGAGGCGGCACCCGCAGGTCCCCCTGGATCGAGCGCGGCGCATCTGCCGCGGGGACAACGGGTCCGCCGGAGCGGGCGCACGCCGGGCATGGGGCCCGAGCCCGCCGCTCCCTGGAGCGCCGCATGACGCCCTGCATCTCGCCCAACCCCTCCCAGGCCGCCCGGCTCTATGGGAGCGCCGCGTCCCGGCAGGAAGCCTCCCTGGCCGCCAGCCTGCGCAACGCCACGGTCACGTCCCGTTCCGTGGACCTGTCCCTGGGCAAGTTCGGCCTGTCCTACCAGTCCGCGGACATCACCCTGGCCGGGAGCCCGGACCGGGAGGCCTCGCGGGCGCGCCAGGTCTTCGCCGACGCGGTGGAGGCCACCTGGCTCTACGACGCCCTGGCCTGCTCCACGGACAGCCCCGAAACCGCCTCCTGCGGCGACGAGACCCTGCGCCTGCGCCAGGGCCTGGCCGCCTACTCCCGCCAGGCCGATCCCGCCCCGGCCTCCACCCCGTCCATGCTCAGCGTCCTGGTCTGATTCTTGCTGCCCTTCGTCTTTTGACGGAGGACTGCATTTTTTTCCCAGTTCCCCCGCCAACCGCGTCAGAGGCCGCCTCATGTCCCTCGGGAGGGGAAATGATGGAGGGCCGCCATGTCCTGATCCTCCTGCGGCCAGGGGCCGCATCCTCATTGACGTAGTGGCACTGCGTTCCATGACTCTTTTGCCGTCTGCGCTCTCCCGACGCGGACGCACAAGGAAACCCCATGGAAATAGCGAGTATCCTGAGCAGCTCCCAGAGCACCACGCTGGCCTCCCTGTTCGCCGCCAACCGGCAGCAGGACGACCAGCGCACGGACCTGGCGAGCATGCTCCTGTCGGAAAACGACACCGACGCCGACGGGTTCCTGAGTTCCAAGGAAATGGGCCTCAGCGACACCCAGCTGGCCAAATTCGACACCGACGGCGACGGCCTCATGAGTCAGGCCGAGCTCAAGTCCATGCTGGAGCAGCACGCCTTCCTGGGCAAGCTCCAGACCCAGATGTCCGGCAACGGCGAAGGCCCGGAGGCCCAGATGGCCTCCGATCTCATCGACACCTATGACAGCGACGGCGACGGCTCCCTGAGCGCCGAGGAGCTGGGCATGACCGCCAGCGAGCTGGCCGCCTACGACACCGACGGCGACGGCCTGCTCAACTCCGAGGAGCTCGTCTCCGGCCTCAAGGCCGACAAGGAAGCCATGATGGCCCAGTCCGCGCCGCCTCCCCCGCCTCCCGGGGAGACGGATGCCGACCTGGCCAGCACGATCCTCGCCGACCTGGACAGCGACGGCGACGGCTCCCTGAGCCTTGCGGAACTGGGAACGGACAGCCCGTTCGCCGAGTTCGACGCCGATGGCGACGGCCTGGTCTCCGAGGCCGAACTGACCTCGGGCCTGGCCGCCCAGCGCGCGGACATGATGGCCGAGATGAACGCCGCCTCGAGCACGGACAGTGCCGAGGAGGCCTCGACCACCGTGGCCTCCAGCGATTCCGCCGGGGCCGCTTCCGGCGGCTCGGGCGGCGGCGCCGAAACCGACCCCATGGACACCAACAAGGATGGGGTGGTCAGCACCGAGGAGTACGAGGCCTGGATGGCCGAGCACGGCTTCACCCTGGGCACGGACAGCGGGGACAGCGGATCGGATTCCTCGATCCGCAGCCTGCTGGCCAAGGCCATGGAAGCCTACCAGAACCAGTCCAACGCGTTCGCCAACGTGTTCCTGGGCCAGGGCAACCTGGTGGACCAGGGCCTGTTCAGCTCCAGCGGCCTGGGCCTCTCGGCCTCGGCCTGATTCTGATCCGCCTTCCGCGCGGGGGGTCTCCGGCCCCCCGCGCCTTCTCCTTTTGTTCGATATTGAAAATCGTTTTCATTGACAGGGGCCTGGGCTGATCCTATATCTCCCCAATGGCCATTCAGAGAAAACAGGCCCGGGTCACGGGCATGCACTGCGCGGCCTGCTCCGCCCGCGTGGAGCGCGTGCTGGCCGCACTCCCCGGAGTGTCCAAGGCCCAGGTCAACCTGGCCGCCGAGAGTCTGGACCTGTCCTTTGACCCGGCCGTGCTCCCGGAGGCGGCCGTGCGGAGCGCGGTCCAGGACGCGGGCTACGGCCTGGAGTTCCCGCCCGAGCAGAGCCGCCTGGACCTGCGGGTCACGGGCATGCACTGCGCGGCCTGTTCGGCCCGGGTGGAACGCGTGCTGGCCGCCCTGCCCGGGGTGGGCTCGGCCGCGGTCAACCTGGCCGCCGAGACCGCCCGGGTGCTCTACGACCCGGCCCAGGTGGGCCCCCGCGCCATCCGCGAGGCCATCCGCGAGGCGGGCTACGGCGCCGAACCCCTGGCCGGGACCTCGGACTTCGAACAGCGCCGTCAGGAAACCCTGGCCCGGGTGCGGGCCCAGGGCCGGGCCCTTCTCCCCATCTTTGCCTTGTCCCTGCCCGTGTTCCTGCTCTCCATGGGCCACATGGTCGGCCTGCCCCTGCCCGCGTTCCTGGCCCCGGAGAGCGCGCCGCTGGCCTTTGCCCTGGCCCAGGCCCTGCTCACCGCCCCGGTGCTCTGGCTGGGCCGCGGCTTCTACACGAGCGGCATCCCGGCCCTCTGGCGCAAGGCCCCGAACATGGACTCCCTGGTGAGCCTGGGCACGGGCGCGGCCTTCCTCTACAGCCTCTGGAACACGGCCCTCATCGCCCTGGGCCGGACCCACCTGGCCCACGACCTGTACTACGAGTCCTCGGCCGTGCTCATCGCGCTCATCTCCCTGGGCAAGTTCCTGGAGGCCCGGGCCAAGCTCAAGACCACGGACGCGGTGCGGGCCCTTCTGGACCTGGCCCCGCGCACGGCCACCCTGCTCCGGAACGGCGAACAGGTCTCCGTGCCCGTGGACGAGGTGGAGCCCGGCGACGCGATCCTGGTCAAGCCCGGCGAGCGCATCCCGGTGGACGGCCTGATCCTCAAGGGCAGCTCGCGCATCGACGAGTCCATGCTCACCGGCGAGCCCCTGCCCGTGTCCCGGGCCGAGGGCGACAGCGTGGTGGGCGGGACCATGAACACCACCGGCGCGCTCACGCTCCAGGCCGAGCGCGTGGGCCAGGACACCATGCTGGCGCGCATCGTGCGCCTGGTGCAGGAAGCCCAGGGCTCCAAGGCCCCCATCGCCGGGCTGGCCGACCGCGTGTCCTATTATTTCGTGCCCGCGGTCATGGCCGTGGCCGCGCTCACCTTCCTGGCCTGGTTCGTCTCCGGCGCGGGCTTCGACTTCTCCCTGCGCTCCTTTGTGGCCGTCATGGTCATCGCCTGCCCCTGCGCCATGGGCCTGGCCGTGCCCACCTCGATCATGGTCGGCACGGGCCGGGGCGCGCAGCTCGGCGTGCTCATCAAGAGCGGCGAGGCCCTGCAGAAGGCCGGGGAACTCCAGGCCGTGGTCTTTGACAAGACCGGCACCCTGACCCGCGGNNTTGACAAGACCGGCACCCTGACCCGGGGCAAGCCCGAGCTCACGGACCTGGCCCTGCTCCCGCAGGCCGGCGTTTCCGAATCCGAGGCCCTGGCCCTGGCCGCCTCGGCCGAGACCCTGTCCGAACACCCCCTGGCCAAGGCCCTCACCGAGTCGGCCAAGGCGCGCGGCGCGGTCCTGTCCGAGCCCGAGCGGTTCGAGTCCGTCACGGGCCGGGGCGTGCGCGCCCGGGTTCTGGGCCGCGAGGTCCTCGTGGGCAACCGGGCCCTGCTGGCCGAGTCCGGGATCGCGGACCTAGCGGCCGCCGACGCCCTGGCCTCGGGCTTTTCCGCGCAGGCCCGCACGGCCCTGTACCTGGCCGTGGACGGCCGCCCCGCGGCGGTCCTGGCCGTGGCCGACCGGCTCAAGGACGAGGCCCCGGCCGTGGTGGCCCGGCTCAANNCCACGGCCCGGGCCGTGGCCCGGGAGGCGGGCATCGACGAGGTGGTGGCCGGGGTCCTGCCCGACCGCAAGGCCGAGGAGATCGAAAAATTGCAGGCCCGGGGCCTGGTCACGGCCATGCTCGGGGACGGCATCAACGACGCCCCGGCCATGGCCCGCGCCGACCTGGGCCTGGCCATGGGCTCGGGCATTGACGTGGCCGTGGAATCCGGCGACATTGTGCTCATGAGCGGGGATTTGCGCGGGGCCCTCGCTGCGCTCGCCTTGAGCCGGGCCACCCTGCGCAACATCCGCCAGAACCTGTTCTGGGCCTTCGCCTTCAACACCGTGGGCATCCCAGTGGCCGCGGGGGTCCTGACCCTGTTCGGCGGACCGGCGCTCTCGCCCATGCTGGCGGGCACGGCCATGGCCCTCAGCTCGGTTTTTGTCGTGAGCAACGCCCTGCGGCTGCGGTTCTTCCGCCCCGGGGCCTCAAACAAAACAGGAGATCCGTCATGAAGAAGATCGTCGTCAAAGGCATGACCTGCGGCCACTGCGCCGGGGCCGTGACCAAGACCCTGGAGACCACCGAAGGCATCAAGAACGTCAAGGTGAACCTGGCCACCGGCGAGGTGACCTACGAGGACGCTGTGGGCGTGGACGCGGGCGTCATCAAGGACAAGATCAAGAAGGCCGGCTACGACGTGGCCTAGGCCCGCACACACCGTTCACGGAAAGGCCGGGAGCTTCCCGGCCCTTCCATAGCCCGGCGACGCCGGAAGGGAACAGGATGCCCAGATACGATCTGGTGCAGAGCGTACGCGCGGCAGGTTGAGCCGCCAAGATTCCTCCCGGGGACCTGGAGGAAGCGCTCAGCGGGCTGTCCAAGAGCCCTGATCCACGCATCCTGGCCGGAGCCGGCGGAGAGCATGAGGACGCCTGCGTCCTGACCTTCCCCCCGGGCAAGGCCCTGGTCCAGACCGTGGACTTCCTCACGCCCCTGGTGAACGACCCCTACGAATTCGGCCGGATCGCCGCGGCCAACTCCCTGTCCGACGTCTACGCCATGGGCGGCGAGCCCTGGGCCGCCATGAACATCGTCTGCTTCCCCCAGGGCAAGATGCCGCCCTGGGTGCTCCAGGAGATCCTGCGCGGCGGCCGCGACCAGGTGCTGGCCGCCGGGGCCGCCCCGGCCGGGGGCCACAGCGTCAGCGACGACGAGCTGAAGTACGGCCTGGCCGTGTCCGGAGCCGTGGACCCCGAGCGCGTGGCCGTCAAGGGCGGGCTCAAGCCCGGCGATTTCCTGGTCCTGACCAAGCCCATCGGCACCGGGGTCCTGGCCACGGCGGTCAAGGCCCAGTGGCAGGGTTGGCAGGAGTTCGAGGCCCTGATCATCCGCTGGGCCGCCCGGCTCAACGCGGGCGGGGCCCGGGTCCTCCGCGAGCTCGGCCTGCGTGCGGCCACGGACGTCACCGGCTTCGGCCTGGGCGGACATTTGCTGGAGATGATCCAGTCCTCGGGCCTGGCCGTGGAACTCCGGCTGGCCGACGTGCCCTTCATGGAGCCCGTGCCGGGCCTGGCGGCCATGGGCCTGATGCCCGGAGGCAGCCTGTGCAACCGCAGGCACTACGCCCCGCACACCGAGGCGGCCCCGGGCCTGGACCCCATCCTCACAGACCTGGTCTTCGACGCCCAGACCTCCGGCGGCCTGCTTCTGGGCGTGCCGGAAGCCAAGCTGGAACAGGCCCGGACCCTGCTCCTGGAGAACGGCGACCTGGCCCAGGTCATCGGCCGGGCCGTTCCCGCGGAGCCCGGACGGCCCCCCCTGCGCATCATCTGAGACAACCGCTCCAAGGAGGCGCCATGGACATTCCCATGACCTATTTCAGCGGGGCCCCGGTCTGGATCCGGGCCGGGATCATCCTCGTTCTCGGCTGGCTGGCCGTGCGCCTGGCCTGCGCAGCCCTGACCCGGGCCATGGAGCGCTCCGAGCTCGATCCCACGCTCACGGCCTTCGCCCGCCGGGGGCTCTCGGCCGCGCTCTGGCTCGTGCTCCTGGCCGTGGTCCTGGGCACCCTGGGCTTTGACGTGGCCGGGTTCATCGCCGGGCTGTCCGTCACCGGCTTCGTGCTCGGCTTCGCGGCCAAGGACGCCCTGGGCAACCTGGCCGCGGGCGTGCTGCTCATGGTCTACCGGCCCTTCGGGGTGGGCGACACGGTCTCGGCCGGGGGCGTGGACGGCGTGGTCCAGGAGATCACCGTGACCATGACCGTGGTCCTCACCGAGGCCGAGGTGGTCACGGTGCCCAACTCCAAGATCTGGGGCGGGCCCATCAAGAACAAGTCCCGGCGCGGAAACTATCCGGCGTAAGGGCGCTTGACGCCCCTGCCCGCCTCCCCTATGCCCTTGCCCGGGCGGCCCGGCCGCCCGGCACAACCATGACCCTGTCCTTCGAATCCCTGCCGCGGCTCCGGCCCTTGGCCCAGTGGACCCTGCTGGTCCTGGGCTCGGCCGCGCTCACCGCGCTCCTCTCGGCCGTGAGCCTGCCCGCGCCCCTGCTCATCGGGCCCATGGTGGCGGCCATCATCGGCGGGGCCTGCGGTCTGACCATCCGGGTGGGCGCCGCGCCCTTCGCCGCGGTGCAGGCCTTGCTCGGCTGCATGATCGCGGGCACCGTGACCCCGGACATCGTGGCCACGGTGCTGGCCGACTGGCCCCTGTTCCTGGGCCTGGTGCTGGCCACCCTCCTGGCCGCGGCCCTGCTCGGCTGGCTCATTTGCCGGAGCCAGGTCCTGCCGGACACCACGGGCATCTGGGGCACGTCGCCCGGCGCGGCCGTGGCCATGGTGGTCATGGCCGACGCCTTTGGCGCGGACGTGCGGCTGGTGGCCTTCATGCAGTATCTGCGGCTGGTCTGCGTGGCCGTGGGCGCGGCCCTGGTGGCCCGGTTCTGGACCGGCGGCTCGGTCTCGGCCATGGCCGAGACGGCCTGGTTCCCGGCCCTGAATCTTCCGGCCTTTGCCGAGACCCTGGCCCTGGCCGGAGCCGGGGCGGTCATCGGCACGGTCTTGCGCATCCCCTCCGGCTCCATGCTCGTGCCGCTTTTGGCCGGGGCCGTGCTCCACGCCACGGGCCTCCTGGTCATGGAGCTGCCCCAGTGGCTCCTGGCCGGGGCCTACGCCCTGCTCGGCTGGCGCATCGGCCTGTGCTTCACCCGGCCGGTGCTCCTGCACGCCTCCCGGGCCCTGCCCCTGGTCCTGGCCTCCATCGCCGCGCTCATGCTCTTCTGCGGCGGCCTGGCCTGGCTTCTGGTGGTGCTCCTGGGCACGGACCCGCTCACGGCCTACCTGGCCACCAGCCCGGGCGGCATGGACACCGTGGCCGTCATCGCGGTGGCCAGCCACGTGGACGTGCCCTTTGTCATGGCCCAGCAGACCCTGCGCTTCTTTCTGGTGACCCTGAGCGGCCCGCCCCTGGCGCGCTTCCTGGCGCGCCGCCTCGCGGCTAGGGCTTGAGCCAGATGATCCCGGCCTGGCGGCCGGTGGTGGAATTGCGGCGGTACGAAAAAAAGGTGTCGCGCATGGCCTGGGTGCAGAACTCCAGGCCGAAGACGTTCCCGGGCAACAGCCCGGCGGCCAGCAGCTGGTCCCGGGTCAGCCGCCAGAGGTCCACGGTGCGCCGCGCGGGATCGAAATAGTCCGCGAACTCGGGCCCGAACTCCGCGTCGAAGTTGGTGAACTCGGCCGCCTCCGGGCCCAGGCTCGGGCCGCGCGCGGCCAGCACGTCGCGCGGCTTAAGCTTGTACGCCTCGCAGAACCTGGCCACGGCCGAGCCCGGCAGGTTGATGCGGTTGCCGCGCCAGCCCGCGTGCACGGCGGCCACGTGTTTTCCCTTCTTGTGCGCCAGGAGGATGGGCTGGCAGTCCGCGGTCTTGATCACCAGGGCCTGGCCGCGCCTCGCCGTGGCCAGGGCGTCGGCCTCGGTGACGCCGGGCTGGTCGATGGGCCCGGGCTCGGGGTCCAGGAGCAGGGCGTCGCCGTGCACCTGGCGGACCTCGGTCCAGTCCCCGAAATCCAGGCGCTCTTGCAGGGCCCGGCGGTTCTCCACCACGGCCCCGGGCTCGTCGCCCACGTCCAGGGAGAGGTTGGCCGCGGAAAAGGGTCCGGTGCTGGCCCCGCCCCGGCGCGAGGTGAACACCGCGCCCACCGAGGGGATGTTGGGGAAGACGAAGGGGAAGAAGGCTACACGAACCACAGCAGGCCCTCCTCGGTGCACAGCGCGTCCACGGGCAGGTCCCAGGACTCGCTGGGCAGCGCATCGCGCACCTGGAAGGCGTGGGCCAGGCCGATCTTGAGGGCCCGGGCGAGATTCGGCAGGGCCAGGAGCCGGTCGTAGTAGCCCCCGCCGAAGCCCAGGCGGCGGCCCTGGCGGTCAAAGGCCACCCCGGGCACCAGGACCACGTCCGGCGCGGCCTCGCTGGTGACGGCGCAGGCCGGGCCGGGTTCCATGATGGAGAACGCGCCCACCACCAGGTCGGCCTCGCAGGCCACCCCGGCCAGGTCGGCCACCCCGGGCTGGTCCGGACGGCAGCGCGGCAGGAGCACGCGCGCGCCCCGGCCCCAGAGTTCGGCGATGAGCGGGCGGGGGTCCAGCTCGTTTCTTGCGGGCCAGTAGGCCAGGACCTCGGCCGCGCTGCGCCAGCGGGGAATGCCGCGCACCAAGGCGGTGACGGCCAGGCCGTTTTTCGCCGCCTGCTCGGGGGTCAGCGCCGCGCGTTGGGCCAGGATCTCCCGGCGCAGGGCGGCCTTGTCCTGGGCCGCGGCGCTCACGCCGCCTCCGCAAACCGCATGCGTATGAGCAGCCAGGACAGCCGGGCCAGGAGCACCCCCCCCAGCAGGTTGAGCACCGTGGCCGCGGCCAGCAGGGCCGGGTCGAAATCCACGGTCTCCAGGTCCGGCATGCGGATGAGGAAGACCATGACCTCCATGAACAGCCCCACCAGCAGGATGCACAGGCCGTGGTAGTGGCACTGCTCATCCACGTACCGCTCCGGGGCCGTGTGCCGGGCCGGGTACAGGCCCAGGAAGCGCATGAGGGTCTCGCGCTCCTCCAGGGCCACGCCGAAGGCCACCAGGATGGTGCCCAGGCCGTCCAGACTCGTTTCCATGTCCTCCTGAAACGCCGACAGGTTCCCGAAGTGGTCCAGGATCATCCAGGTGCCCTGGAGCACCAGGAACACGAGGATCGCGTTGGCGACGATGATGGACCAGCGGTGGGTGAGTGTGACGAGCACGGACTGCATCGGTTCCTTCTCCTGCGTCTGACCGGTTATGTAGTGCATCCGGCCCCGCGCTGTCCATGGCCGTTGCCCGCGCAGGGCCCCGGGTGTATATCCTGGGCCGGAGGTTCCTCATGCGCCGCACCACCCTGCTCCTGATTCTGGCCGCGACCCTGGCGCTCGGCGCCTGCGCGCCCAAGCTGAAATTCTTCACCGACGCCCACGACCCGTTCCAGGAATACGTGCTCGAGGGCAAGGACTCCTCGGGCAAGGTCCTGGTCCTGCCCGTGAGCGGGATCATCACCGAGGAGCCCCGCGAGGGCTTCATGACCACCCGGCCGAGCATGGTCCAGGAGGTGGTCAGCCAGCTCAAGCTGGCCGAGAAGGACGAGGCCATCAAGGCCGTGGTGCTCCAGATCAACTCGCCCGGCGGCGGGGTCACGGCCAGCGACATCCTGTACCACGAGATCACCGCCTTCCGCGAACGCACCAAGATCAAGGTCGTGGCCGTGTTCATGGACCTGGCGGCCTCGGGCGGCTACTACGTGGCCCTGCCCGCGGACCGCATCGTGGCCCATCCCACCACGGTCACGGGCTCGGTGGGCGCGGTGTTCTACCGGCCCAAGGTCCACGGGCTCCTGGACAAGATCGGCGTGAGCGTGGAGGTGGCCAAGTCCGGCCAGAACAAGGACATGGCCTCGCCGTTTCGGCCGGACACCCCGGCGGAAGCGGCCCAGCTCCAGGCCATCATCCAGGACATGGGCGACCGCTTCCTGGCCCTGGTCAAGGAGCGCCGCAGCTTAAGCGAGGAGGCCGCCCGCAAGGTGGGCACGGCCTCGGTGTACACCGCGTCCCAGGCCCTGGCCCTGGGCCTGGTGGACGAGGTGGCCTATTTGCCCGAGACCCTGAACCAGGCCAAGACCCTGGCCGGGCTCTCCCCGGAGGCCGAGGTGGTGGTCTTCCGGCGCAGCGAGTATCCCGACGACACGATCTACAACCCCTCGGCCGAGGCCTCGGCCAAGGGCCCGGCGCTCATCAACGTGCAGGCCCCCTGGGTCCTGCCGCCGCGCGCGGGATTCTACTATCTCTGGGGCGCGGGCGCGGGCATGGACTAGACCGGGATCGCCCAGCAAAGAAGAGGGCCGGCGCAGACGCCGGCCCTCTTCTTTTTCCCCGAACAGGCCGGAGCTACTTCTTGGGCAGATAGCGCAGGGCCAGGTTGGCGGCGATGAGCCCGTCGCCCTGGCTTCTCGGCGGCAAGACCTTCTTGAGTTCCGCCGCGAGAACCGCGGGATCCCCGCCCTGGGCCGCCAGTTCCCTGGCCTTGGCGTCGAAGATCACGAGGTATTCCTTCATGTCCGCGATGTCCTTGACGGTCGAAAGCGGGCCGTGGCCCGGGATGATGCTCTGCGCCCCGAGCGCGGCCACGGCGTCCAGGGCCTTGGGCCAGTTCGCCAGATCGCCCTCGACCAGGAACGGGTGGAAGTCCGTGAACAGGATGTCCCCCGTGAACACGACCTTCCGCTCCGGAATGTGCACGAAGATGCTTCCGGCGGTGTGCGAGGGGCCGGGATAGACGAGCTCCACGCTCACCCCGCCCAGGTCGATGCGCAGGCGGTCGGGAAAGGTCAGGTCCGGAAGCGCGAGCACGGTGCCCTTCATGTCCTCCGCGCTCAGGCCGTAGGAGGCGGCGCCCGCCAGCTGGGACGGGCCGTTGGCGGCCATGCTCCTGGCGTCCAGCTCCTGGCAGATGATCGTTGCCCCGAGCCTGCGGAACTCGCTGTTCCCCAGCGCGTGGTCCAGGTGGGAGTGCGTGTTGACCAGGAACCGGACGGGTTTGTGCGTGATCCTGCGGATGTCCGCGATGAACCGCCTGGCCTCCTTGGCCGAGACGAGCGAATCCACCACCAGCACGCCCCGCGTGCCGATGACGATCCCGGCGTTGGCGGCGAAACTGTTCTGCGGCGTGCCGGGCTTGACGTTCACGTAGGAATAGACGTTCTCCGCGACCTTGGTCAGGCCCTGCTGGGCCTGGGCCGTGGCGGCCGAGCCCAGCAGCAGGACCAGGCAGCAGCAGGCGAGCAATCTCCGCATCGTGGTTCTCCCTCTCGTCTTTCCAGCCTGCATACCTGGAGGGATTCCCCGCAAGCAAGCCCTGTTTCGCCCTGCGCTGCCGAAATCTCCTCAGCCGCCGCGCTCCTCGCCGTTCACGAAGACCCGCCGCACCTTGGCCTCGCAGACCTTGTCCGGGGCCAGGGCCAGGAGGTCGCGGTCCAGGACCACGAAGTCGGCCAGCTTGCCTTCTGCCAGCGTGCCCTTGTCCTGCTCCTGGAACACGCTGAAGGCCGCCTGGGTGGTGAACATCTCCACGGCCTCGCGCACGCTCACGGCCTGCTCCGGGAAGGGATGGGCCGCGGCCGCGCGGATGCCGGACAGCGGGGCGTAGGGCGTCACCGGGCTGTCCGAGCCGCCGCACACGCGCACCCCGGCGTCCAGGATGAAGCGGTAGGGATGGAGGCGGCGCACGCGGTGCGGGCCGAACAGCTCCAGGGTGTGGGCCAGGCGGTCGCCGCCGATGAACTCGGGCAGGAACGCGGGCTGCATGGAGGCGATGATCCCGGCCCGGGCCAGGCGTCCGCACTGGTCCCAGGTGGGCAGCTCGAAGTGCTCGATGCGGTGGCGGTGGTCTTCGCGGGGATGCTTGCGCAGGGCCTTTTCCAGGGCCCGCAGCACCTGCTCGATGGCCCGCTCGGACTCGCAGTGCACGGTGAGCTGCAAGCCCAGGCAGTGGGCCTGTTCCACGAATGCGTCCATGGTCTCCTGGGTGTACAGGAGCGTGCCGTCGTTCCCGGGATCGTTGCAGTAGGGCTCGAACAGCGCGGCCGTGCGGGCGTCCAGCTCGCCGTCGGCGCAGATGCAGCCGCCCACGCGCGGCAGGCCCAGGGTCTGGACCTCGGCGATGTCCATGCTCTGGTTCCAGCAGACCACGCGCAGGGGCAGGCGGTCGGCGTTGGCCAGGAGCACGGGCGAGCAGCCCGGGGTCAGCTCGCCGCCCTCCATGCTCTGCACCGTGGTGATCCCGGCCTTGAGCGCCAGGCGCGCGGCCTCGGCGCAGGCCGCGTCCAGGTGCGAGCGCTCCATGCTCCGGAGCATGGCCGGAAACACGAAGGTCAGGATGCCCGGGTCGCGGATGATCCCCGTGGGTTCGCCGCGCTCCAGGTCCAGGCCGGGCAGGTCCAGGGGCGCGCCCAGGGCCTTCAAGCCCGCGGTGTTCAGGAAGCAGCGGTGGCAGGTGGGGTGGATGATGAGCACGGGATGGTCCGGCGCGGCCGCGTCCAGGTCGGCCCGCAGCGGCGGGCGGCCGTCGCGCAGGTTCAGGTCCTCCAGGAGGAAGCCGCGCAGGAACTCGCCCTTGGGCAGGGCCTTGGCCGCGTCGCGCAGCCGGTCCTGAAGCTCGGCCAGGGACGTGACCTGGGAGAGGTTCAGGCCCAGGGACATGATCCCGGTGAGGATCATGTGCGAGTGGCTGTCGTGGAATCCGGGCAGGACGAAGCCGCCCCCCAGGTCCTTTTCCGCGAAGCCGCGGTCCTTGAACGGGGCCAGTTCCGCAGCCGTGCCCAGGGCTTTGATGCGGCCGTTTTCCACGGCCATGGCCGCACAGCGGCGCTCGCCCTCCAGGGTCACGAAGGTGGCGTTGGTGTAGAGTTCAGGCATGGAGTTGTCCTGGCTGATCGTTGACAAAGACGTTTCCCGCAGGCCGTTCAAAAAACGCGAGGGCAGGGCGCGAAAAAACCGCAAGGACGACGCGTATTCTCAATACGCGAGGATTTGCGGTTTTTGAAGCAACGCGGCCAGCGCGGATTTTTCAACGGCCTGCTCCGTCCAGGGTGAGAAGCGGGCCGTAACAATCCGGCCGCCGGTCGCGGAACAGGCCCCAGGCCGCGCGCTGGATGCGGATGGCCTCGAAGTCGAAGGCCGCCGTGAGCACGGTCTCCTCCTCGCGGCCGGCCTGGGCCACAATCTCACCGAACGGCCCGGCGATGAACGACGAGCCATAGAAGGTCATGGAAAAGCTCTCGCCCTGCTCAACGCCCACGCGGTTGGAGGCCGCCAGCGGCGTCATGTTGGCCCCGGCGTGGCCCTGCATGACCCGGGTCCAGTGGCCCGAGGAGTCGAACTCCGGGGCCTTGGGCTCGGAGCCGATGGCCGTGGGATAGAGCAGCAGGTCCGCGCCGAGCAGGGCCAGGCAGCGGGCCGTTTCCGGGAACCACTGGTCCCAGCAGATGCCCGCGCCCACCCGGCCGTAGCGCGTGTCCCAGACCCGGAAGCCCGTGTCGCCCGGGCTGAAGTAGTACTTCTCCTCGTAGCCCGGGCCCTGGGGGATGTGCGTCTTGCGGTAGACCCCGAGCACCCGGCCGTCGGCGTCGATCATGGCCAGGGAGTTGTACAGGGCCTGGCCCGCGCGCTCGTAGAAGCTCACCGGCAGGACCACGCGGAGTTCGGCGGCCAGGGCGCTCATGCGCCGCACCGCCGGGCTCTGGCGCAGGGGCCTGGCCAGGGCCAGGTCTTCCAGGCGCTGGTCCTTGCAGAAGTACGGGCCCGAGAACAGCTCCTGGAGCAGGATGATCTGCGCGCCCTGGTTTGCTGCCCGGCGCACCAGGTCCTCGGCGCGCTTGAGGTTGGCCTCCTCGCTCTGGACACAGGCCATCTGGGTGGCGGCCACCGTGACGTGGGGCATGGGATTCCTCCGGGGGATCAGAACGGCTGCAGGGACGCGCCCGCGGGCTGCTGCTGGGTGATGCAGTGGATCCCGCCCCCGCCCTTGAAGATCTCCAGGCCGGGCAGCTGCACGGCCTCGCGGTCTGGGAACAGGCGGCGCAGGGTGGCCAGGGCCTCCTGGTCCGCGGGGTCGTCGAAGGCGGGCAGGACCACCGCGCCGTTGGCCAGGTAGAAATTGATGTACGAGAGGTCCAGGCGCTTGCCCGCGTGCTCGCGGCGAACGGGCTGGTCCAGGGGGATGATCTCCAGGGGCCGCCCGCTGGCGTCGGTGGTCAGCTCCAGGCGGCGCAGGCTGTCCTCATAGACCCGGCGGTTGGGGTCGTCGCCGTCCTGGCAGCGGTGCAGCAGGACCACGCCGGGCTGGGCGAAGCAGGCCACGATGTCCACGTGCCCGTTGGTGTCGTCGCCCTCCAGGCCCTCGCCCAGCCAGATGACCTTGCGCACCCCGAGGTAGGCCTCGAAGAGCTCCTCGAAGTCGCGCTTCTCCATGCCCGCGTTGCGCCGGGGGTCCAGGAGGCACTGCTCGGTGGTGATCAGCGTGCCCTGGCCGTCCACGTGGATGGAGCCGCCCTCCAGGATGAACGGCGCGGCGTAGCGGCGCATTCCCAGCCGGGCCAGGATGCCCAGGGCGATGGCCTCGTCCGTGGTGTCCCGGGTGTAGAAGTGGCCCCAGGAGTTGAAGACCCAGTCCACCCCGGCCACCCCGCCCGCGCCGTCCACCAGGAAGGTGGGGCCGGAGTCGCGGGTCCAGGAATCCTCGATGGGCATGGCCAGCACGCGCACCGTGGACCCGCACAGGGCCGCGGCCTCCTCGGCGTGCTCGGGCCGGGCCAGCAGGATCACGGGCTCGAACCGGGCAATGGTCCGGGCCACCTCGGCGTAGGCCGCGCGCGCGGCGGAGAGCCCGCCGCCCCAGAGGATGTCCAGGCAGGGCCAGGCCATCCAGCAGGCCGCGTGGGGCTCCCACTCCGCGGGCATGTGCAGGCCGTCGCAGGCCGGGACCCGCACGGGCACGCGCATGGGCGGGCGGCGCGGCGGGGCTATGATGGCGGGGGGGCGGCTGGCCGCCCCCTCCGCCTGNNCTCCGCCTGGAGCACTGGTGTCATCAGCCCCTCTGGATCATCACGTGCTTGGTGATGAGGTAGTCGCCCACCGCCTCGCTGGAGAGGTCCTTGCCGAAGCCGGACTGCTTGAAGCCGCCGTGGGGCGTCTCCGAGGTGAGCGGCAAGTGGTCGTTGACCCAGACCGTGCCGAACTCCAGGGCGGCCGAAACGCGCATGGCCCGGCCCACGTCCTGGGTGAACACCGAGGAGGCCAGGCCGTAGACCACGTCGTTGGCCAGCTCCACGGCCTGGGCCTCGTCCTTGAAGGGCAGGACCGTGAGCACCGGGCCGAAGACCTCGTTCTGGACGATCTCGGACTTCTGGCCCGCCCCGGCGATGACCGTGGGCTCGTAGAAGTAGCCCGGGCCCTTGGCGGCCTTGCCGCCACAGAGGACCTTGCCGCCCTCGGCCTTGGCCCGCTCCACGAACCCGGACACGGTCTTGAGGTGCGCGGCCGAGATGAGCGGACCCATCTGGGTGCCGGAGGCGAAGGGATCGCCCACCTTGACCGCCTTCATGGCCGCCACCAGGGCCGCGGTGATCTCCTTGAGCCGGCTCTTGTGCACGTAGACCCGGGTGGCCGCGGTGCAGTCCTGGCCGGTGTTGCAGAAGGCCGCCAGGGAGGCCTTGGCCGCCACCAGCTCGGCGTCGGCGTCCTCGAACACGATGAGCGGGGCCTTGCCGCCCAGCTCCAGGTGCACGCGCTTCAAGGTCTCGGCCGCCGTGCGCATGATGGCCCGGCCGGTCTCGGTGGCGCCGGTGAGGCTGACCATGCGCACGTCCGGGTGCTTCACCAGGGCCTCGCCCACGCCGCCGGTGAGCACGTTGACCACGCCGTCGGGGATGCCCGCCTCCTTGGTGAGCCCGGCGAGCATGAGCGAGGTGCGCGGGGTCAGGGAGGCGGGCTTGAGGATCGTGGTGCAGCCCGCGGCCAGAGCGGGCCCGAGCTTCCACACGGCCATGAGGATGGGGTAGTTCCAGGGCGCGATCTGGCCCACCACGCCCACGGGCTCGCGGCGGTAGATGGAGGTGTAGCCCTTCATGTACTCGCCCGCATGGTGGCCGTGGGTGTCGCGGGCCGCGGCGGCGAAGAAGCGGAGGTTGTCCACGCAGAACGGCAGGTCCCCGCCCAAGGCCAGGAACTCATAGGGCTTGCCCGTGTCCTCGGCCTCGACCTTGGCGAACTCCGCCATGTGCTGCTCCAGCAGATCGGCCAGCTTCCAGAGGGCCTTGGAGCGCTCCGAGGGGGTCAGCCCGGACCAGCGGCCGTCCTTGAAGGCGGCCTTGGCCGCGGCCACGGCCTTGTTCACGTCCTCCACGGTGGCCGCCACCACCGTGCCCACGGTCTTCTTGGTGGCCGGGTTCTCCACGGGCATGGTCTTGCCCTTGGCGCCTTTGGTCCACTTGCCGTCGATCCAGAGCTTCATGTCCATGAGCCGTCTCCTCTCCTTGGGGGTCGAACGCGGTTCAGGGCTTGATGTGCCGGAGGACGTCCTCCAGCCGGTTGAGCACCTCGTCGAGAATCTCCCGGGGCGTGTTCAGGGCCGGTTCGATGCGCACGCACTGGGCATTGGTCAGGGTCCCGGCGGTGAGCACGTTGCGGGCGAACAGCCCGGCGGCCACCTTGTAGCCGATCTCGTTGTCCACGAACTCCATGCCGATGAGCAGGCCCTTGCCGCGGATCTCCTGGAAGATGCCGGGGTAGCGGCCCGCCAGCTCACCCAGCTTGCCGAGCATGTATTCGCCCTTGGTCTTGGCCTGGCCGGGCAGGTCCTCGTCAAAGAGCACCTCAATGGCCGCCAGGGCCGAGGCGCAGGCCAGCGGGTTGCCGCCCGTGGTGGTGGTGTGCATGAACGGGTTGGGCTCGAGCACCTTCCATATCTCCGGGGTGGCCATGAACGAGGACAGCGGCACCACGCCGCCGCCCAGGGCCTTGCCGAAGCAGATGATGTCCGGGGCCACGTTCCAGTGGTCCAGGCCGAAGACCGCGCCGGTGCGGCCGAAGCCGGTCTGGACCTCGTCGGCGATGAGCAGGACCTTGCGGCGGTCGCAGATCTCGCGCAGCCGGGGCCAGAAGTCGTCGGGCGGGACCACGGCCCCGGCCTCGCCCTGGATGGGCTCGGCGATGACCGCGGCGATGCCGTCGCCCACGGCCTCGGCGGCGGCCAATACCTGCTCCACCGCGTCCGCGTCGCCGAAGGGCACGAAGCGGACGCCGTCGAGAAGGGGAAGGAGCGGCTGGCGGAACACGGACTTGCCCATGACCGAGAGGGACCCCAGGGTCTTGCCGTGGAAGCCCTTGAGCATGGACACGAACCCGGACTTGCCGGTGTAGAGCTTGGCCAGCTTGAGCGCGCCTTCCACGGCCTCGGTGCCGGAGTTGGCGAAAAATCCGTACTGGATGTCGCCCGGGGTCATCAGGGCCAGGACCTTGGCCAGCTGGGCCCGCAGGGGATCGAGCATCTCCTGGCTGTACTGCGGCGAGCGGTCCAGCTGGGCCTTGACCGCCTCCACGATGCGCGGGTGGCGGATGCCGTAGCTGTACAGGCCGAAGCCGCCGAGCATGTCGAGGTATTCGCGGTCCAGGGCGTCGCGCAGGATCGAGCCCTGGCCGACCCATTCGGTGACCGCGAAGCCGCCGGACTCGGTCACGGACTTGCGGTACTGGAGAAAGCCCTTGTTGATGTGGTTGGCGAAGTTGTCCACGGTGTCGCGGGCCACGCGCTCGCGGTCCTCGCGGGAGATCTCCGCGGCCGGACGCTTGACGAGATCGAGGATGCGGGAGGTTTCCTTGTGGGCCAGTTGCATGTCACGGGGCATGATGCGTCCTTGGTTCGGGTTGCCGGACCCCCTCCGGGTCCGGAGGGGCCGGGAAGGCGAACCTTCCCGGCCCCGTCGCGGGCTCTAGCGGGTCTTGATCATGGTCCACAGCTCGTCATAGAGCCGCGTGTCCTTGCCCAGGTCGCGCAGGAACTGGAGCTTCTTCATGTAGGCGTCCGAGGGATAGATGGCCGGATTCTTGAGGTCCTCGGGGTTGATGAAGGCCATGGCGGCCTTGTTCGGCGTGGGGTACTGGGTCCAGTTGGACAGGGCCGCGCCGGTCTTGGCGTCGAGCACGTAGTTGATGAACTTGTAGGCCGCTTCGGGGTTCGGGGCCTTCTTGGGGATGCACATGTTGTCCACCCACATGACCGTGCCCTCGGCCGGGTTGGCGAAGGCCGAGGTCTTGTCCTCGGCCACGGCGCGCAGGCCGTCGCCGTTGTAGACGATGGCCGCGATGGCCGCGCCGGCCACGACCTTGCTGCGGGCGCCGGTGCCCACTTCAAAGCCCTGGAAGTACTTGCTCTTCTTGACCTTGAGCATGAGGGCGGCCAACTCGTCCAGGTCCTTCTTGTCCGTGGTGTTCACGTCCTTGCCCATGTAGGCCAGGGCGCAGCCGAGCATCTCACGGGTGGAGTCGATGAGCACGAACGGACCCAGCTGCTTGCTCTCGTCGAACATCACGGCCCAGGACGGCGGATTCCCGGGGACCTTGTCCTTCTTGTACATCATGCCCAGGGTGCCCCACTGGTAGGCGGCCGTGTACTTGTTGCCCGGATCGTAGGGCGGGTTCACGAAGATCGGGGCCAGGTTCTTCATGTTCGGGAGCTTGCCCTGGTCCAGGACGGCCAGCAGGTCGAGCTTGACCATGGTCGGGATGACGTAGTCCGAGGGCACGACCACGTCGTATTGGGAGACGCCGCCGGCCTGGAGTTTGGCGATCATCTCCTCCATGGACTCGTAGTAGTCCACCCGGACCTTGATGCCGGTCTGCTTCTCGAAGTTGGGGACGAAGTCTTCCGGCATGTACTCCGACCAGATGAACAGCCGCATCTCCTTGTTCGCCGCGAAGGCCAGGTTGGCGGCCAGGAGGACCAACGCCAGGGCCATGAGAAGCTTGCGCATACCTTACTCCTTGTTCTGTTTTCGGGTGAACCGTTCAGAAAGCATGACCAGGACCACGGTGGCGGTTAAGGCCAACGTGGAGAGCGCATGGATTTCAGGGGTCACGCCGCGACGCACGATGGCGTAGATGTACAGCGGCAGCGTCACCGAGGTGGGTCCGGCGGTGAAGAAGCTGACCACGAAGTCGTCCAGGGACAGGGTGAAGGCCAGCATGGCCCCGCCCACGATGCCCGGCTTGAGCAGGGGCAGCATGACCCGGCGCAGGAGATAGGCGTTGTCCGCGTAGAGGTCCCGGGCGGCCTCCTCGTAGTCCTTGCTGATGGCCTCGAGTCTGGCGCGGACCACCAGGGCCACGAAGGAGACCTGGAAGGTGATGTGGCCGATGATCATGTTCAGGAGCCCGGGCTCGAAGATCGAGAAGACCAGGCGCAGGACGCCGAAGGCCACGGCCAGGGCCGCGGCGAAGACGATCTCCGGCGTGACCACGGGCAGGTGCAGGTTGATGTCCAGGGCGCTGAACAGGCGCTTGGGCCAGGGATAGCGGTCCAGGCCGATGGCCAGGATGGTGCCGATGACCGTGGCGATGACCGTGGAGACCGTGGCCAGGACCAGGGTGTTCCAGGCCGCCTCCAGGATCTGCTCGTTGGCGAAGAGCTTGGCGTACCACTTCAGGGTGAAGCCCTGCCAGGACAGGCCGAAGCGCGAGTTGTTCACCGAGAACACGGCCACGGCCATGAGCGGCACGTAGAGGAAGGCCAGGGCGCCCAGAGCCGTCAGGGGCACGAGCCAGTGGAAGCGTCTCATATGGGTTCCACCTTCTTGCCGCGCTTGCGCTGGAGCTGCAGCGCCACCAGGGTCAGGACCATGAGCGCCAGGCTCACGGCCGCGCCGAAGGGCCAGTCGCGGCTGGTGCCGAACTGCTGCTGGATGAGGTTGCCCACGAGCATGTACTTGGCCCCGCCCAGGAAGTCCGGAACCACGAACATGCCCATGGCCGGGATGAAGGTGAGCGTGATGCCCACGGAGATCCCGGGCACGGTCTGGGGCCAGATGGCGTGCAGGAAGACCCGGATCTTGCCGGCGTAGAGGTCGTTGGCCGCCTCCACCAGGGCCCAGTCCAGCTTCTCCACGCTGGAATAGAGCGGCAGGGCCACGAACGGCAGGAAGGTGGCGACCATGCCGAGATAGACCGCGAACGAGCTGGGATAGAGCGGCGTGCCCTCGGGGATCAGGCCCAGGGCGTTGGCGATCCTGGCCAGGGGCAGCTGCGGGGCCAGGACCAGGAGCCAGGCGTAGGCCCGGATGACCAGGTTGGTCCAGAACGGGATGATGATGAGCGTGAGCCAGAAGTAGCGCGAGCGCTCGGGCTTGTTGGCGATGTAGAAGCACAGCGGATAGGAGAGCAGGATGCAGATGAGCGTGGTCCAGAAGGCCACGTGCACGCTGCGGAACAGGATGATGAAATAGTCCGCGGACCAGCCATAGAGCCCGAAGCCGCAAAGCCTCTTGAAGTTCTCCAGGGTGAAGGTCCATTCGATCTGGCCGTAGGCCCCGCGCGTGGTGAAGCTGACCACGATGAGCAGGAGGCTCGGCAGGGCCAGGAAGAGCAGGATCCAGATCATGCCCGGGGCCGCGAAATAGAGCCCGCGGCGCAACAGCCGCCGGAGGGTGGTCAGCTCCCCGTACCAGACGAGATGGCTATTCATCGAGCACCACCAGTCCGCTGGCCAGAAGCTCGACCCAGATCTGGTCGCCCTTGGCGATGCCCCGGCGGGGGGCGGCGCGCATCCGCAGGGTGCCCGGCTCCAGCCAGACCTCCACGTGGTCGCCCCGGTAGAAGACCTCGGCGGCGGTCAGCTCCACGCCGTTGACCGCGGGCTTCTGGGTGTGGAAGACCACGTTCTCCGGCCGGATGGCCAGGTAGCCCTCCTCCCACTCCATCTTGCCATTGGTACGCATGAAGCCGAAGTCCGTGAGCGCGCCGCCGTCGGCGCGGCGGGCCTTGATGATGTTGGCCTTGCCCAGGAAGTCGGCCACGTAGCGGTTTTTCGGCTTCTCGTAGATCTCCCGGGCCGGGCCGTACTGCTCGATGCGGCCCCGGCGCATGACCGCGATGCGGTCGGACACGGTCAGGGCCTCCTCCTGGTCGTGGGTCACCAGGATGAAGGTCTTGCCCAGGGACTGCTGGAGCTGCCGCAGCTCGGCCTGCACGGACTGGCGCAGCTTGGCGTCCAGGGCCGACATGGGCTCGTCCAGGAGCAGGACCTCGGGCTCGTTGACCAGGGCCCGGGCCAGGGCCACGCGCTGCTTCTGGCCGCCGGAGAGCTGGTGCGGGAAGCGGTCGCCCAGCTTCTCCATGTGGACCATGGTCAGGGCCGTCTTGACCTTGGCCTCGACCTCGGACTTGGGGAACCGGCGGGAGCGCAGGCCGAAGGCCACGTTCTCGAAGAGGCTCAGGTGCGGGAACAGGGCGTAGCTCTGGAACACCGTGTTCACGTTGCGCTCGTTGGCCGGCAGGGTGGTGATCTTCTGGCCCGAGAGCATGACCGTGCCCGAGTCCGGCAGCTCCAGGCCCGCGATGATCCGCAACAGCGTGGTCTTGCCGCAGCCCGAGGGCCCGACCACGGCCAGGGTCTCGTCCCCGGCCAGGGCCAAGGAGACGTCCTCGAGGATCGTCCCGCCGGGATGGGTCTTGCGGATGCCGCGGGCTTCCAGCATGGGGCTTACGGCCGCAGCAGGACCGAGCGCTCGTAGGGGATGCGCTGCTGGAGCAGGCCGCGCTCGATCATCCAGTCCTGGACCGTGTCCAGTTCGGGCCGGGTGGGCGGCAGGGGCGCGGGAAAGGGCGGCACCGGGAAGCTGGCCACCAGGGGGCTGGGCAGGGCGCAGACCTCGGCCATGAGCGTGCGGTAGGCCTCGGGCTCGGCGCCCAGGCGCGCCACGGCCTTGGCGTAGGCCGCCAGGAAGGCCGGAAGCTGCGGAGCCAGACGCTGGTGCAGGCAGACCACGGTGAGCGGCAGGTTCAGGTCCTCGTCCGTGGCCACCACGGCCCCGCCCTTGCGCACGTTCAGGGAAACCAGGGGCTCGGGCAGCAGGGCCAGGTCGATCTGCCCGGCGGCGAGCATCTGGAGCCGCAGCGGGAACTTCTTCACCTCCAAGCGGTTGAAGTAGTCCCGGGGAAGCTTGTGCGCGGCCTGGATGCGGTCCAGGAGGAACTCGATGACCGTGGCGTTGGACAGGCCCAGGCTGGCGCCGCGCAGGGCGGCCAGGTTGTCGCGGCTGCGCTGCGGCGAGGTCACCAGGGCGAACATGGGGTGCCCCGGGTTGGTCCGGTAGGCGACCAGGATCGCGGGCATGGGCACGCCCGAGCGCAGGAGCAGAAAGGCCGCCACCAGGTCCCCGAAGTAGCCGTCGATGCGCCCGGCCTGGGCGGCCATGTCCCGCTCCAGGGCGCTCTGGAAGGGCACCAGCTCCACCTCCAGGCCCTCCTTGCGGAACAGGCCGTCGTTCACGGCCACGTGCAGGGGCAGGGCGTCCAACACCGGCAACACGCCGATGCGCAGGGGCTCGGCCAGGGCCTGGACCGCCAGGGCGGCGCAGAGCAGCGCGGCCAGAAGCAGGGAAACGAGGGAGCGATTCATGATCAGGAATGATTACGTGTTTCCCCGGATTCCATCAAGGGCCCGCGAGGAAGATGCCGTCCGGTGCGCGGTCAGCGCTTGGCCAGGGTGTTGTAGGCCTGGACCACGGACTCGCGCCAGCGCAGCCGGGCCAGGACCCGGGTGAGGATGGCCGGGGCCGAGGCCCGCTCGAACTCGCCGCGGCCCGCCAGGGACCGGATCTCGGCGCCGGACTGGGGGCTCACGTGGACCAGCAGCAGGCGGGGAACCTGGGCCGGGGTCAGGGCCAGCCGGTCCAGGCCGCCCTGGCGGAACTGGGTCAGGCGCTCCAGGAACGCGGCGTCGCGGCCGCCCGCCTCGCCGCCCTCCCTGGCCGCGGCCTGGTGCAGCCGGGGCAGGACCGTGGACAGCGGCAACTCGCGCAGACGCTCCAGAAGCCCGTGCAGCAGCGCAAGGGCCTCCAGGGTGGCCGGGCCCGAGGCGGTCCGGGTCACGGCCTGGCTGGCCCGCTCGAAACGCGTGAGCACGTCGGCCATGGACAGGCGCAGGCCTTCCTGGGTCTTGAACAGGGCGGCCAGGGCCTCGTTGATGGGCTGGATCAGGGTGAACAGCTCCTGCTTGGCGGCTGTGGTCTCCAGCACGGAAATGAGGAACTGCACGGCCTTGTCCGTGCCGCCCAGCAGGGATTCCAGGGGCAGGCCGGAGGCCTGGAGCTGCTCCAGGGCGCGGATGTCGGCCACCAGGTCCAGGGCGCTGAAGCGCCGGCGCTCCAGGCTCAGGGCCGTGCGCAGGGCCTGGATGTAGTTCTCGCCCAGGGCGGCCAGCACGGCCCGCAGGGCCGGCTCGTCGCTGCGGCGGAAGGCCTGCTCCATGGCCTGGAGGCGCCCGGCGAAATCGTCCAGCAGCGCCCGGCACTTGGACGCGCGGGGGTCCTGGCCGTAGGAGGCCGCGCTGCGCACGCAGAGGTCCACGAAGGCGTGCATCTTCTCCAGATTGCGGCCCAGGGTCCCGGGCTGCTGCTCCAGAAAGGACTTGCCCAGCCCGCCCAGGACGCAGATGCGGTTGAGCCGGGCCAGCAGCTCGCCGCGCAGGTCCCCGTTCTCGCCGCGCGGCGCGGCGCTCTCGCGCGGGCGCTTGGAGGGCGTGGCGTTCTGGTTGAAGCGCCGGAGCACGGAGTACTCCCAGTTGACCCGGCGCTGCAGGAAACGCAGGAAGTCCACGGGCTGGGAATGCTTGAGCCGGGCCAGGATGACCTGCACCCCGGGGTCCTCGTCGCGTTCGCCGCTCAGCAGGCTGGCCTGCACGCGGATCAGGCTGTCCACCAGGGCGGACTGGAAGTCCGCCAGCACGATCTCCAGGAGGAACTGCGGGGAGTTGGCCAGGGTGTCCAGGGAGCCCTTGAACCGGTCCAGGTCGCTCAGCAGGCGCATGTCCTTCTCGGCCCCCTCCCCGAATCCGGCGACCTGCATGGACTTCTGCACGGAGCGCAGCAGGAAGCGCGGGCTGATCTCGCTCAGCCGGGCCAGCTCGAACTCCAGGGCCTCGCAGTCCTCCTGCGCGGCCTCCGGGCACACGGCCTTGATCCGGGTCAGGATGTCCACGGGCCAGCGCAGGGCGTGCTCCATGCCCTGGCGCTCGCCCTCCTCCAGGATCCGGATGGCGGTCTCAAAGGCCTCGGCGTAGGGCGCCAGGGTCTTCCAGAGCGCGCCGCGGGCCTCCTTGGAGCTCAGGTTGCGGTCCAGGAACAGGGCGATCCGCAGGGGGTGGCGGAAGATCTCGTCCACCCCGACCTCCTCGGCCATGAGCGCGGCCAGGGCCTCCAGGTCGTTCTGGAGGTGGGACTCGGGGCGCTTCTCCCGGGGCAGGGCGTCGTAGTGCTGCACCAGGGCGGCCAGGCGGTCCGAAAGCACGTCCAGCATGATCAGGATGTTGGGGGCGTCGGGATTGGGCCCGTAGATGTTCTTCTCCAGGTCGCGGAGAAGGTCCGAGACCTCGCCCAGGAGCCGGTCCGCCCCCGCGCTCAGGGCCGGGGTCTCCTGGGCCACGCTGGCGCTGATGAACTCCAGGTAGCGCAAGATCTTGCGGATGTTGTGGCCGATCTTCTTGGTGTTCTTCAGGACGAAGTCCCCGCCCAGGCCCGCGAGCTTGCAGAAGCGCTCCAGCCGGGCGCCCACCTGGTTGAGCACCTCCTGGCCCAGGACGCTGCCGCGCACGGGCTCCCAGGCGTTGAACTCCCAAAGGTACAGCTGGCCGGAGTCCACGTTGCGCAGCAGGAAGACCGAAACCCCCTCCTCCTGCTCCTCGCTCAGGTAGAAGGAACCCTCCTCCAGCCGGAGCCGGGTGTTCTCGCCCACGCCCCAGACCGCCAGGCGTTGCGGCGGCACCCGCAGGTCCTCGGCGCGGCGCGGCCAGGACAGGACCAGGTCGCCGCTGCGCTCCACGTTGGAGAAGTCCTCGCGCAGCAGGTCCTGGTGCAGGACCAGGTCCCCGCGCACGAGCAGGCGGTGGTTGAAGCTCTTGTTGCGCACCCGGGCGTTGCGGGCCACCAGGCTGCCGCGGACCTCGCGCACGTCCGGGATGATCCAGAAGGCCTTGACGTCGTCGGCCAGGACCAGGTCGCCGAGCCAGGCCCCGGCGCGGTAGAGGATCCCGACCTTCTTGGTCTCCGGGTCCTCGCCCAGGCGGGTCTTGGCCGAGAGGATGTCGAGGAACGAGCGCCAGCGTTCGACGTTTTCCGGGGTGTCCAGGATGCCCGCGTCCGCGAGAAACGGCACGGAGTAGCTCCCGGGCTTGGCGTCGATCTCGATGTTCTCGAGGAAGCGTTCCCTGCTCATGCCTCTCTGCGTGGGGGCAGACCCATTTCCGGAGCGCGACGGTGACGTTTTATAATTCGGAACGCAATGGGCTACTGATTTTCCGTCGCCTTGGTCAAGAGCGTGACGTTATTTTTTGTAAAGAATCCGTCAAAGCCGTCAAATCGCTGGATATATTCATTGACCAAAAGGGTCTGGCCCGAGGGTCTGCTGAAGGTCTGCTTAAGGCCCTCTCCGGGCGAGCCCACCAGCTCAACCAGGAATTCCATGCCGTCGGCCTTGAGCGCGGCGAAGACCCCCTCGATCTCCTCGCAGCGGAAGGCCACGTGGTGCACCCGGCGACCGTAGTTGTGGATGTACTGCTCCGTGGGGCCCGAAGAACCGTCCGCGGAATAGGGCTCGATGCCCGAGGTGAAGACCATGGCGAAGTCCTTGTCCGAAAGCCGGGCCACGTTGGTGATGGAGTTGAGCGGCTCCACATAGACCGCGAAGTCGAAGCGGTAGTTGGTCAGGCCCATGAACTCCAGGATGGCCGGGTCGCGGTCCTCGGCGTGGACCCGGGTGGCCGCGTGGTCCAGTTCGAAGACCCTGCCCAGGTGCGGCTTGTCCGGCTTGGCCAGGCCCAGGTCCAGGTCCCGGCAACCGCTGTGCCGGAACCGCCCCGGCGCCCCCTTCCACTGAATCAGCCCGGTGGAGTTGCCGGTGTGCGGCGAGGGCGCGGTCTGGATGAAACGAAAGGTGTCCGTGTCCACGGGCTCCGGGGTCAGGAAGCGCACCCCGCGTTTGGCCTGGGCCGCCACGTAGCGGTCCAGGTCCTGGCAGCGGAACACGAAGGTCTCCAGCCGGGTGTTGGGCAGATGCAGGGACTTGGGGCCCAGGTTGTAGTCCCGGAAGGGATTGTTGCCCGAGCGGGTCCGCAAGAGGAAGCGCACCCCGCCGGGCGAATCCAGGACGCAGCAGCGCTCCCCGGCCTCCTCAAAGGCCCCGGCCGGAACACAGGAGGTGCGCGCCAGCATCTCGGCCGCGGCCGCGGTGAGCCGGTCCGGCTCCAGGCCGATGATCACGGCCTCCAGGCCGCCCACCAGACCGTCCAGCCCCAGGCGGCGGCGCTCGGCCAGCACGGCCTCGGCTCCCTGCCGCAGCAGATCGTCGTCGTTGCGAAAGGCGCTCATGGGCGCTCCTCCCTCGGGACTAGGCCAGTCCCAGGCGTTTCATGGTCAGCAGACGCTTGCCGCAGGCGGCCACGATCCCGGCCAGCTCCTCGCGGTCCGGCAGGCCGCTCGCCCGCACCGCCTCCAGCAGGCCGCGCACCCGGGTTTCCTGCTCCAGGTAGGCCGAGAGCACCTCGCGGGAGCCGCGCACGGTCAAAAGCCGTCCGGCCCAGTCCAGGCCCTCGCCGTAGACCAGACGCGAGGCCAGGCTGGCGGCCAGGATGGCCGCCTGGTGCGAACGCGGCACCCGCTCCAGGACGCGCTCCCCGTGGTCCCGGGCTAGCACCGACGGACAGTAGTCCAGGAGCAGGGCGCGCAGTTCGGGGTCCTCGGCAAAGCTTCCGCCATCCTGGGCGAACAGGGCCTCGATGATCTCGGTGAGCCCGTTGATGGCCAGGGAGATGTCCCGGGAAATGGCCGAGGCCGGACGGCGGCCGCTGTTCAGCCGGTACTCGGAGAAGAGCAGCCGGGCCTCGTCCCGGGCCCGCTGCCGGAGGATCTCCAGGACCTCGATCACGAAGCGTTCGCGGATGGCCAGAAACTCCTCCTCGCCCAGGGCCAGGGCCGCCAGGACCTCGTAGGAGGAACAGATGACCCCGGTCTTGTTGGCCGAGGGCCCGGGCACCAGGAGCACGCCGCGCTGCTCCAGCTCGGCGGCGGCCTCGGGGGCGAAATAGAGGTTGGCCGCCTCCACGGCCACCCGGCAGGAGGGGCTGCCGTCGGGCAGGAGGAAGCGCTTCCAGTTGCGGGCGTTCATGGCCCCGGGCCGTCCGCCGCAGGGCAGAAAGAGGTCGGCGGCCACCCGGTTGTGCAGGTCGTCGCGCAGGCGCGCGCCCTCCTCCGTGGCCGCGGAGATCACCTGGGCGTCCTTGCCGCGCAGCCGGGCGGGGTCAAAGGCCGCGATGTTGGCTCCGGCGTCGGCCAGCCGGAGCAGCTCGGCGTGGTCCAGGCCCTCGGGGTCAAAGGCCGCGCCGTGGCCGTCGGCCACGGTCAGGACCCGGACCCCGTCCCCGAACTCGCGGAACAGGATGCGCAGGGCGTTGGAGGCCACGTCCCCGGCCGGGCCGCCGGTCATCTTCAGGCTGAAGCTGCGGCGCCGGGGGTCCAGGCCCGCGGCCCGCAGGGCCTCCTCGGCAAAGACCACCACGCCCTCGCTGGTGACCCCGTATTCCTTGTGGTTGATGCCTGTGCGCGGCTTGGAGCTCATGAACGCCCGGGGCCAGGGATAGCCGCGCCGGGCGGCCCGGTCCACGATCCACTCGATGTGCCGGGGCTCGATGCGCTCGTCCGGACCCAGGAAGAGGATCTCGTCGCGGCCCAGGTAGTCGCTGCCGGGGGCCCCCTGCTCCCCGGCCCGGGCCAGGTCCAGAAGGGCGTCCACCGTGGCCTTGAGGGCCAGGTCGGCCTCGGCCCGGGGCCCGAGCACGATGACCGCCTTGGCCCCGCCCTCGGGAATGTCCTTGTTCTTGAGGTGCTGGGCCCGGGCCAGCTGCACGGCCTCGGACAGGACCCGGCCGCTCTCGCGCTCGAACTGCACCAGGCCCCGGGTGGGCACCAGGCGCACGCCGCCCCGGGCCATGTCGCTGAACCGGGCGTGGAAGGCGAAGCTGTGCGGGCCGTGGACGTAATAGAGGCCGTAGGGCCGCTCCTGGCCGCTGTCCTTGGGCAGCACGGCCGGGTCCAGGCGGAAGCCCAGGCCGAAGCGGCCCTCCCGGAAATAATTGGTGCGCAAAATGGCCTGGATGAAGTCCAGGATGGCCAGGAGCACGCTGCGCTCCAGGTCGTCGTTGATGTCCTCCAGGGCGCGGCGCAGGCGCTCCACCCGGCCCGCCAGCCCGCGCCGGCCGCCGGGCCGGAAGCGGTCCTCGAAACAGGCCAGCAGGGCCCGGGTCTGCACGGGGTTGTCCAGCACGGCCGCACTGATGCGCTGGAAGGAATAGAGATGCTGGCCGCCCGGGGACAGGACCTGGTGGGCGAACTCGCAGGCGGCCTGGAAGAACTGGACCCGGCGCAACTCGAAGCCCTGTTCGGCCAGGGGCTCCAAGGCGTGGAAGGCGAACCACTTCACCAGTTCGAGCTGGCGCTTGAGCCGGGCCCAGCGCTTGCCGCCCGGGGTGAGCCGGGAACGGGCCCGGTCCACGTAGAAACTCATCACCGCCACCCGGCCCTTGGGGCCGCGGTCAAAGGAGTCGCCGTAGGCCCGGATGAGGTCCACGCCCTCGCGGTAGAGCACCTTGCAGGCCAGCATGAGCAGGCCGCGTTCCGGCGGCTCGCGCATGGCCACCATGATCCGGTCCAGGCCGGGATGGGCCCGGGAATCCAGCTGGACCAGGACTTCCTCGCCGTCCTCCAGGCAGCCGCAGGTGGCGAAGTGCCGGGCCGCGCGCAGGGGCTCGAACTTCTCCACGTAGTCGCCCGAGGCCGAGGCCAGGAACTCCGCGAACTCGTCGCGCTTCTCCGGCTCCACCAGCTCGAAGTCCCGCACCAGGTCCAGGGCCTTGGTGAAGCGCTGGGTGGAGATGTCGCAGCGGTCCTGGGGGCCCAGGAGGAAGGTGTCCAGGCGCAGGCTGCGGTCGTGGGTGGCGTAGAGCCGGGCGGTCTGGATGGACTCCCCGGCCAGGCCCTCCATGACACCCAGCAGGACCTTGAGGTCCCCGCCCGGGGTGATGGCCGTGATGCGCGTGCCGCAGGGGCTCTTGAGGATCAGGGCCTGGCGCTGGTCCAGGGAGCGGGCGGCCAGGATGGCCTGGAGATGGGTGATCTGCTCCTCGGCGGAATGGGTCCGGAAATAGTACTCCGGCATGTTGGCCCGGAACCAGGGCACCAGGGCCTCGGCCGAACGCGCCAGCCCGCTGGAGAGCTGTTCCAGGATGCGGTCCCCGCCCGCGTTGCGTCCTTGCACCATGTTCCCCTCCTCACGGAGTAATCCTGATCCATTGTAGTGCATGGGCCGGGGTCCGCCGTCAAGTCCCGGCCACGACATCGTGAAGATTCCCCGGCGCCTCCGGAACATTTCCCGGCCGCGCGAATACAATTGACGCGAGTCCTGGAGGCTAGGATACTGTCCGGGAACACAAGCGCCCAAAGGACGGCACATGCAGGGAAACGACGAAGTCCGCAGCCTGTTCGAGGAGGAAAGCCGGGAGCGTCTGGCGGCCATCGAACGCGGCCTGCTCGACCTGGAGAAGCACGGCGCGGACGCGGACCAGGCCATGATCCACGGGATCTTCCGCGAGGCCCATTCGGTCAAGGCCGGGGCCAATCTCCTGGGCCTCAAGAGCATCGAAAGCCTGGCCCACAAGCTGGAGAACGTGCTGGAGATGATCCGCCGGGGCGAGCTGACCCCCACGGGCCGCATCGTCTCCATCCTTCTGGAGGGTCTGGACGCCCTGCAGGACCTGCTGGAAGACCTGGACGGAAGCGAATCCCGGGACATCTCCCGGCCCCTGGAGCGGCTGGCCCGGGTGGAGTCCCTGCGCCGCTAGCGCCGGATGTAGCCCCACTGGACCAGGCGGGCGTAGGCGTACTGCGCGGGCTTGCCCTGGCCCCCGGCCTCCAGGTAGCGCCGGTACAGGGCGGCCGCCTCGCCGGTGCGGTCCTGCTGCTCGCGGCAGTAGCCGCGCAGGAAGGTCATGATCAGGTTGCCCGGCAGGGCCTTGTCGAACGCGGCGAAGTCATCATAGGCCTGGTCGTAGCGCTTGGCGGCCAGGGCCACGTACCCTTCCACGTACAGGGCCTGGGGCTCGCCCGGATAGGCCTGCTTGGCCGCGGCGGCGTAGCGTCCGGCCTCGCTCCAGCGCTCCATGGCCGCCTGGCACTTGGCCATCATGAGCAGCCCGGCATAGTCGTCCGGGGCCTTGGCCAGGGCGGCGTCAAAGGCCGCGGCGGCCTCGCGGTAGTTCTTCTTGCCCATGTACTTCTCGCCGTCCTGCAGGGCCCGGATGGTCCCGGCCTGGCGACGCAGGGCCGCGGTGTTGTCCATGAAGCGGGCTTCCAGCAGGGGCAGGTCGCGGGCCGCGGCGTACTGGGTCTGGGCCCGCTCCCGGGCGTCGTTCAGGCGCTCCTCGCTCATGGGGTGGGTGGCGAAGAGCGTCTCCAGGGCGCTGGGCCGGGCCTTCTGCTGGGCCACCAGGAACTCCATGAGCTGGACCTCGCCCCAGGGATTGTAGCCCGCCCGGACCATGTACTCCTGGCCCAGGGCGTCGGCCTGGCGCTCGTCGTCGCGGCTGTAGCTGGCGAGCATGGCGCTGGCCCCCAGGCTGCCCAGGCCCGAAACCACCTGGCCCAGGGCCCCGCCGCCCACCGCGGCCCCGGCCCCGCCCAGGAGCAGCTGGGTGATGGTCCCCTGGCTCATGCGCGCGGCCGTGTGCCGGGCGTTGACGTGGCCGGCCTCGTGGCCCAGGAGCGCGGCCAGTTCGGCCTCGTTGGACAGGCCCACCAGGATGCCCCGGGTGCAGGCGATGCTTCCCCCGGGAAAGGCGTAGGCGTTGACGTAGGTGGCGTTGAGCACCTCGAAGGAATAGGGCATCTCCGGCCGGTGCGAGCGCCGGGCGAGCGCCTGGCCCACGGAGTCCACGTACTGGTTGAGGGCCTGGTCGCGCACCGGGCCGTAGTCGTTGGAGTGCTGGCGCGGGGCGTACTGGCGATCGATCTGGACCTCGTCCTGCTCGCTCATGAGCATGAACTGGGACTGGCCCGTGACCGGGTTCCTGGCGCAGGCCGCCACCAGTCCCAGGCCCGAGAAGGCCGCCACGGTCCGCGCGCCGAGCCAGAGGAATTCGCGGCGGTTCACCCTACTCCCCGTGTTCGTTGAGGAGCATGTCCACGCGCTGGAGTTCGGCGATGGGCGTGTTCCGGGCCACCTCGTCGGAGACCGCGGCCATGAACTGCTCCAGGTCCATGGAGTAGATGTCGATGCCCACGTTCCGGAGCTTGAAATAGGCGTCCAGGAACCGGGCCAGCTCGGGTTCGCGCAGGGCCTTGGCGATCTCCTTGTGCGACTCCGAGCCGGTGAAGGGCTTGCCCCGCCCGGCCAGGAGATAGAGGTCCAGCCGGGTCTTGCCGTCGGTGATCACGCCCACCAGGTTGAAGGTGGAGAGCTTGGACACGAAGTCCTCGTCCGCGCCCGGGAACTCCATGAGCTCGGCCTTGGGGTAGAAGCCGCAAAACACGGCCAGGCCGTCCTCGTAGAGGGTGTGCCGGAAGACCTTTTCCCCGCGCACCTGGCGGGCGGCGCGCACGGTTTCGTAGAGGTCCAGGGCGAAACTTTCCTTGAGCCGTTCGATGACGCGGCGGTCCATGTGTCTCCTTCCTTCAGATGATGCCGTGCAGCGGGCCGTTAGGTGCGCCCAGCGCGTCCACCTGCCGCTCCACCTCGGGGTCGGATTCCAGGGGCGGGGCGTGGTAGGTCTTGAGCCGGGCGTCCATGACCAGGGGGCCGGGGCAGCCCCAGTGCTTGCAGTGGGTGAAGGCCCGGACCCCGTAGAGGTCCGTGGCCGGGTCCGAACGGGTGAAGGCCACCCAGAGGAAATTGTCCCAGCCGGCCGCGGTGAAGGCCGCGTCGTCGGCCACCACGACAAGCGGGAAGCCGTCCAGGGGCGCGTTCTCCAAGGCCTTGCAAAGCTCCTCCATGCGGGGGTCCTGGCTGTCGCGCTCGCGGTCGTGCGGCGGGCCCTGGATCACGAGCACGCCCGGGGACTGGACTTTGGGTCCGCCGAAGCCTGGCGGCAGGGGCAGGTTCGCGGGCAACGCGGCGGCCAGCTTGCGCCGGGGCCGCCCGGCCGCGGCGAGCACCAGCTTGGAGCCCTGGTTCAGGCTGATGCCCGAATAGTCCAGGGTGTCCATGGTGGTGCGGGTGATGAAGTGCAGGTCGCGGGAAAGGTCCACGCGCTCCAGGACGTGCCGGAAAAAGGCCGGGATGTCCTTGGCCGTGAGGTTTTGGTCGTCCTCGCGGGCCGCGATGAGCACGTATTTCGACAGCGCGGTCTGGGTGCTGCCCAGGAGGTTCATGGCGCAGGTGAGCAGTTCCTGGGGCTGGCGGTCCGCTGCATAGGGCACGTAGCGCTCGCTGCCCACGGCCAGGAGCAGGGGATGGACCCCGGCGGCGTCCACGGCGTGGACCTCGCGGACCCCGGCGAAGACCGTGGGCACCAGGCCCGCGGTGAGCTCGTGGATGAAGGTCCCGAAGACCGTGTCCTCCTGGGGCGGGCGGCCCACGGTGGTGAACGGCCAGACCGCGTTCGTGCGGTGGAAGACCTTGTCCACCCGGAGCACCGGGAAGTCGTGGGCCAGGCTGTAGTAGCCCAGGTGGTCGCCGAACGGCCCCTCGGGCAGGAGCCACTGGGGGTCCACGCTGCCGGTGATGCAGAAGTCGGCCTCCGCGGGCATGGGCAGGCCGCCCCGCTCGACCATCTCGATGCGGTGCCCGGCCAGGACCCCGGCGAAGAACAGCTCGGCCACGCCCTCGGGCAGAGGCATGACGGCGGCCAGGGTCAGGGCCGGGGGGCCGCCCACAAAGATGTTCACCCGCAGGGGCTCACCCCGGCGGATGGCCTCGGCGTGGTGCGGGCCGATGCCCCGGTGGATCTGGTAGTGCAGGCCCACCTCCTCGTCCGGCCGGTAGCGGTTGCCGTCCAGCTGGACCCGGTACATGCCCAGGTTGGAGTCGCGGAAGCCCGGCCGGGCCGGGTCCTCGGTATAGACCTGGGGCAGGGTCACGTAGGCCCCGCCGTCCCTGGGCCAGGACTTGAGCCTGGGCAGCTTGGAAATGCTCGTCTCGCACGCGAGCACCGGGCCGGAGCGCACGCGTTTCGGCAGGGTGTGGAGCAGGGCCGGGAGCAGGCTCGCGCTGCGCAGCGGGTGCTTGAGGCCCTCCATGGGGTCGGCCTTGAGCTGGAACAGCCGCTCCACGCTGCGCAGGGTGTCGCGGAACAGGAAGTGGACCCGCTCCAGGGTGCCGAAGAGGTTGGCGGCCATGGGAAAGGCGCAGTCCTTGACCCGGGTGAACAGGAGCGCCGGGCCCCTGGCCTGGAACACGCGGCGCTGGATGGCCCCGGCCAGCAGCTCGGCGTCCACCTCGGCGTCGATGCGGCGCAGCTGCCCCACCCGCTCCAGGTCGGCCAGACATTCGTGCAGATTGCGGTGTGCCATGCGTCTCCCCGGGTCCTTGTACCCGGAAGCGCGGACCTTGGGAAGAGCGTGGAAATCCTAAAGGGTCCCGGGCCGCTCGTTGAGCAGGACCACCCGGGCGCCCTGCGGGCCCCACTCCAGGATGTTGCGGCAGCCCGGGTCCTGGCCCAGGCGGAACACGTTCTGCAGCGGCAGGCCCAGGGCCTTGCAGAGCAGCGCCCGATTCACCCCGGCATGGCCCACCACGAGCACCGGGCCCGGACCCGCGAGCAGGGGCTCCAGCGCGGCCCAGGCGCGCTCCTGGAGGTCCTGGAAGCTCTCGCCCCCGGCTGGCCGGAAGCCCGCCATGTCCGCGCCACGGGCCTGGAACTGGCCCGGAAAACGTGCCTGGACCTCGGCCTTGCTCAGTCCGTCCCATTGGCCGAGATCGATCTCGCGCAGCCCGGCCAGGGTGCTCGCCGCCAGATTCCGGCCCTCCAGGAGTATCTCGGCGGTCTCACGGCAGCGCGCCAGGTCCGAACACGCGGCGACCTGGAACGGGACATCCGCCAACACCGCGCGCCACCAGCGGGCCTGAACCCGGCCGGTGTCCGAGAGCGGAACCTCGCGCTGGCCCAGGAAGCGCCAGGGTTCTTCCGGAACCGTCTCGCCGTGGCGCAGGAGGTGCAGGACCAGGCCGCTCACGCCGCGCCCTTGCGGCGCCGGGCCCTGGCCTGGATGAGTTCGGCCACGATGCTCACCGCGATCTCCTCCGGGGTCTCGGCCCCGATGTCCAGGCCGATGGGGCAATGCACGCGCTCCAGGTCGGCCTGGGTGAAGCCTTCGGCCAGGAGCCGCTCGTAGATGGCCTGGCGCTTGCGGCGCGAGCCGATCATGCCGATGTACCCGGCCCGGGTGCGCAGGGCCTGGGCCAGGGCGGTCTTGTCGTGGACGTGGCCCCGGGTGACGATGACCACCGAGGCCTCGGGCCCCAGGTCGCGGCCCGTGAGGCAGGTCTCGAAATCCCCCAGCACGCCCACTTCCTGGGCCTCGGGAAAGCGCTCCCGGCTGGCGAATTCCGGCCGGTCGTCCAGCACGCTCACGCAGAATCCGGCCAGGGCCGCCACCTGGGCCGTGGGCCGGGACACGTGCCCCGCGCCCAGGATGACCAGGGGTTCGGCCGGAGCCCAGGGTTCCAGGAACCAGCGGTCGCCGCCCTGCTCCAGGAAGACCGGGGCCTGGATCTCCGCGCCCAGATTGCGGGCCTCCTGGGCCACGGCCCCGGGCAGATCCGCGCCCAGGACGCGGTCCGGCAGGACAAGGCTGCGGGCCCCGCTCTCCCGGTCCAGGAGAAGCAGGCAGCGGCTGCCCCGGGAGAGCGATTGCGCCAGTTCCCGGAACAGGGCCGCATCCGCGGACCCGATGCGCTCCACGAACACGCGCAGGCGGCCGCCGCAGATCATGTCCGCGCCAGCAGCCAGCTCGCTGGTGAGATCAAAGGACAACAGGGTCGCCGCGCCGCTCTGCAGGACCTCGCCGGAGGCCTCCAGGACCCGGGCCTCCACCAGGCCGCCGCCCACGGTTCCGGCCATTTTCCCGTCCCGGAAGCGGAGCATCTTGGAGCCCGCGGAACGCGGGGTGGAGCCCTCGTGGGTGGCGATGGTGGCCGAGGCCACGGACTCGCCAGCGGCCAGGCGCTGGCTCAGGAGTTCGAGAAGCTGCTGCATGGCTGTGCTCTTCCTTTGTCCGGCTGGACCAGGCGGTACGTTGTGCCCGTGATCTCGATGCGCCCGGCCACCGGGCCCAGGCGGCGCAACGGGCTGCCGCAGGCGCAGGGCCCGGGGAGCATCCGGGCCGCGTCACCCGTGCGATACCGCACCAGGGGCAAGCCCCGGCGGCCCAGGGTGCTGACCACCACCTCGCCCTGCTCACCTGGAGGCAGGGGCGTGGTGCCGAGCGGGTCCACGATCTCCACCAGAAACTCGGCCTCGCGCAGATGATACCCGTCATGGGCCGCGCACTCCACCCCGCCGCCGTAGCCGGTCTCGGTCATGCCCCAGTGGTCGAAGGCCTCGCAGTCCCAGTCCCGGGCCATGGCTCGGCGCAGGTCCGGGCCCAGGGGCTCGGCGCTGATGAGCGCGGCCCGGACGCGCTCCCGGGCCGCGCCCGAAAACGCTCCATGGCCCAGCAGAATCCGCACCTGGGACGGCGCAGCCACCAGGCGCGTGACGTTCTCGCTGACCAGCAGACCGGTCAGCAGGTCAGGGTCCCAGTTCTCGGGCGGGAGCACGGCCCGCGCGCCGATGCGCGGCAGGGCCCGGGCCAGGAGGTCGGCCACCCCGTCGGGCCTGCGGCCCGGCAACAGCACGAGCACCGCGTCTCCCGGACCGCAGAGCGTGGCCATGCCCTGGCTGAAGAAATCCAGGGTGGCGGCCAGGTCCTCCTGGGTGAAGAACAGGCGCTTGGCCGGGCCGCTGGTGCCCGAGGTGGCCAGAGTGACCACCCGGGCCACCTGGTCCTGGGACAGGCAGAGCATGCGTTGGCCCTGCCCGGCCAGATCCCGGGCCGTGGTCAGGGGCACGGCCGCCAGGTCCGCGGAGGCGCGCAGGCCGTCGAAATCCATTCCCGCCAAGTGGTTCCTATAAAACGGACTGTGCGTTGCGGCATGGGCCAGGGTTCGCCGCAGGGCCGCCAGTTGCCAGGCTGCCACGGTTTCGGGACAAAGCCGGTCCAGGGGCAGGCCCATCTTCGCGGCCAGCCAGGGGTCCAGGAGGCTCCTGCGCATCAGCAGCGCCCCCGGTACAGGGTCCGGCCATCGGCCGCAGTGAGGTTGTAGAGGCAGAACGGGATGCGCCGCCCGTCCGGGGCGGCCACGTGGATGCAGCAGCCGCGCACGCGCTCCAGGTCCAGGGTCCAGGCGTCCTGAAAGGCCATGCAGGACAGGCTCAGGCGCCGGCGTCCGGCGTGCCGGGCCAGGAAGCGCTGGAAATCGTCGGCGCCCGGCGGCAACGGCTGCTCCGGATCCGGCGCGGCCCACTGCCGGGCCGTGACCGCCTTGGCCCGGCGCGCGCCTTCCCGGGCCTCCAGGGGCCCGCAGCATGACTCGTCCCGGGACACGGCCCGGAGCCTGCCCTGCTCCAGCACGAACTGGCCGCTGAACGAGCACATGGCGTGTTCGCAGCACGGCGGGTGGAAATCCCCGGATTGGAGCAGGCCGTGGGACTGGGCGGCCAGGGCCGAAAGCACCTCGGGCAGGGTCAGGCGCGGAACCGCGGGGTCCCAGGGAAAGCGGCCGAAGCTGGCCGCGGGCTGGAAATGCACGCCCCGGACCACGGGCTGCCGCTCCAGGGCCAGGTCCAGAATCAGGCCCAGCTCAGCGTCGTTGACCCCGGGAACCAGGGTGGGCACCAGGACCACGCCCAGCCCGGCCCGGCCGCAGGCCTCGATGGCCCGCAGCTTCTCGTCCAGGAGCGGGCGGCCGCGCAGGGCCGTGCAGGCCCGATCCGAGCCGTCGAACTGGAGAAAGACCGAATCGAGCCCCGCTGTTGCCAGGGCCTCGGCATAGCCCGGTTCCCGGGCCAGGCGCAGGCCATTGGAATTCACCTGGATGAGCACGAAACCCGCGCTCCGGGACGCGGCCACGATGTCCGGCAGATCGGGCCGCACACAGGGCTCGCCGCCCGAGAGCTGGAGATTGCAGGCCCCGGCGTCCTGGCGCAGCCGCGTGAGCCGCGCGGTCAATTCGGCAAGGGACGGGTCGGGCTCACGCGCTTCCCCCGAGGACGCGAAGCACACCGGGCAGCCCAGGTCGCAGTCCTGGGTCACCTCCACGAGCGCGGTGCAGGTGTGCTGGCCGTGTTCCGGGCACAGGCCGCAGTCGAACGGGCAGCCCTGGTCCGCCCCGGTCTGGGGACGCTGCGGCCGGGACGGGGTCTTGGGCCGCTGCCAGTGCTCCAGGCCCGGGCTCCCGCGCCAGACCGGCACCCGGAACTCGCCGTGCTCCGGGCAGATGCGCGTGAGAAAGACCGTGTCGCCCCGGCGCTCGCGCGTTGCGGGCAGACGCCGGAGACAGACCGGGCAGAGGCTCCCGGTGCGGCCGAGAACCTCCACCTAGGCGCTCCGGGGCAGGCTGGGGTCCAGACCCTGGGCCGTGAGCAGACCGAGGATGCAGTCCCAGGCCCCGGCCAGGAGATCGCCGCAGCGGGACACGTCCGGCTTGCCGCCCTCCTCGCCCAGGATGGCCGCGCAGGTGATGCCGCCGTACTGCCCTTCCACGCGGCCGCGGAACCAGTCCAGAAACTCGGCCTGGACCAGATCGGCCCGCTCCACGGGTTCCTCCTGGTCCGCGCCCTTGCCCAGGTACAGGGCCAGCACGCAGGCCCCGCCCGTGAGGATGCCGCAGGTGCCGCCGCCCTGGCCGTGGCAGAGCCCGCCCAGGGCCCGCACCAGGTCAGGATTCTCGCGGCCCTGGGCCTCCAGGGCCAGAAGCCCGAGGATCTGGCTGCAGCAGTAGCCCCGGCCCGCCAGGGGCAGGACGCGCATCAGGGTGTCGCTCATGCTCGCTCCTTTTCCGCGATGATCAGGCAGTAGCTCACGGCCCGCAGGTCCGGGCAGCCGGTTTCCCGACCCAGGGCCCGCTGCCAGAACAGTTCCAGGGACCCGTGGGCAAAGATGAGCCGCCCGGCCAACTCGCGCAATGCCCGGCCGTGGTCCTCAAAGACCAGGGGCCGCAGGCCGGCGGCCAGCAGCCGCCCCTCTCCTTGTTCCCGGGACACGGCCCCGGCCAGGCAGCCCGGCACAGGCGCGCCGGACGCGGCCCCGCGCACATACAGATCCGTAAGCAGGACCCGGCCGCCGGGCCGCAGCACCCGGGCCATCTCGGCCAGGGCTGCTTCGGGCCGGTCCAGGGTGGAGAGCACGCATTCGCAGACCAGGCCGTCCAGGCAGGCCTCCGGCAGGGGCAGGGCCTGGGCCTGGGCCTGGATCAGGACCGCGGCTGGGGCCTCCTGGCGCGCCTGGTCCAGAAACACGGGGTCCGGGTCAATCCCCAGGGCCGCGAAACCGCGCCCGGCCAGCAGGCCCAAGGTCGCGCCCGGGCCGCAGCCCACATCCGCCACTCTGGTCCCAGCGGCGAAACCGCAAAGGGTCAAGCCCCGGGCCGTGAGCGCCAACCCGCCGGGCCGCAACGCCATGCCGCCCGCCTCCTGGAAGGCCGGGCTCCGGTACAGGGGCCGGGCCGCCTGGCTCACTTGTCCTCCAGGAGCTGCTCCACCTCGGTCATGCGGCCCAGGGCCAGGGACTCGGGCACCAGGGCCAGGCCGCATTCCGGGCAGGCCAGGAGGCCGATGCTGAACGAGCTTTCCAGATAGCGCGCCTCCACGGGCCGGGACTCCAGGGGGCCGTGGCCGCAGGTCCAGCGCCCGGACTCCGGGGCATAGGCCTGGACCACGCCCGTGTCCGTGCCCCCGGCCAGGTTCACTTCCATGCGGTGGCACCAGGCGTTCCAGACGCGCACCCCGCCCTGTTCCAGGCCGTATTCCACCCAGTAGGTCACGCGGCGGGGCCGGTGGCAGGCCAGAAACCGGCCCGAATCCTGGTCCGCCAAGCGCAGACCGCTCTCCTCGGCCCGGGCCACCACCTCCCGCGCGTCCTGCTCCAGGATGTGCCGCTCCTCCATGCGGGCCAGCACGTCCGGGGCGATGCGCAGGACGGGTCCGGGTTCCGGGGCGCTCTCCCGGCCCAGGAACTCGCGGGCCAGATCGCGGCGCAGCCGGGCCCGGGCAGCGCGGCGGGCCGAAAACCCGGGGGATGGCGCGGCCGCAGGGTCGGCCGCATCGCCGGGAAACAGGAAGTCCAGGAGGTGATAGGCGCGCTTGCCCTCGCCCGCCAGCCGGTCCCGGCACATGGCGCAGGAGGCCGCGAAGTCCAGGGGGCTGGACGCGGCCCGGCGCGCGGCCACCTGCCGGGCCAGGGCCGGGTCCACGTTGGACATGAGCCCGCCGTAGCCGCAGCATTCGGTGAATTGCCCGGACAGGGGCAGTTCCTCAAAGGCCACGCCGCACTGGCCGAGCAGGGTGCGCACCGCGGCCCGGGCCGCCGCGTCGTGGCGCGAGGTGCAGGGATCGTGCACGGCCACGGGCCCTGCCGGGAGCACGCCCCGGGTCTCGGGCAGACCGGTTTCCGCGAACACCTCCCACAGGGACACGGCCTGCAGTTCCGGGGCCCGGGCGCGGAACAGGTCGAGACAGGAGGAGCAGGCCGCAATGACCCGGGGCCGCCCCAGCTCCTCCCACTGGCCGCGCAGCTGCCCCATCGCCTCCAGGAAGAGGTCCTCGCGTCCGGCCCAGTGGGCCGGGATGCCGCAGCAGCGCAGGACCAGCCCCACCCCGCCGGGCAGCCGGGAGCGCAGGAAATCGAAGACCGCGCGCACGTGCCCCGGGTGCGAGGCGGCCAGCTGGCAGCCCGGAAAGAACAGGTGGGCGCAGGTTCCGCCGGCGGGCAGGCGCAGGGCGCAGTCCGGGCCATTGGCGCCGGCCATGTCCTCCAGGGCGAACTCGTGGGCCGAGGGCGGCATCTTGCCCCGGGCCACCATGTCCCGCCGGACCTCCAGGCAGAGATCGGCCATGGAGAAGTCCTCGGGACAGACCTCGGCGCACAGGCCGCACAGGCTGCAGGAGTTGATGAGCTTGTTGGCCTGGTGCTGGCCCTTGACGATGGCCGCGTTGTTGTAGATCTGGCGGGCGTACTTCTTGGGATAGCCCTTGTAGTGTTCGAGAAAGGCGCAGACCCGCACGCAGTCCAGGCACTGGCAGTTCAGGCAGCGCGAGGCCTCGGCAGCGGCCTCCTGCGGGGCGTAGCCGTTCTCCGGCAGGGCCACGCGGGGCACGGGCGCGATCCCGGCGAGATTGGTGAACAGGCGCGTGGCGAACGGCCCCTCCTTGTCCCGGGACGCGGTCAGCGAGGCCCCGCTCATGTGCCGGTCCATGGACGAGGCGGCCCGGCGTCCGTCCGCGGCCTGGTCGATGAACCGGACCCCGTCCGGGCCCGGGAATCCACCCACAAAGAGCCCGGGCCGGTTCCCGGCCAGGGTCAGGGGGTCCAGGCTGGCGGACACGAGAGCCCCCCCGCCGTCGGCGTCCACGAACACGGCCGGGAACTCGCCGAGGACCCGGCCCAGCAGGGCCGCGTCCAGGGTCTGGTCCACGCGGACCTCGGCTCCCAGGACCAGGACGCGCTGGATCTCGGCCTCCAGCACCGCGGTGGGCAGCGTTGTTTCCGGCAGGTCGCGCAAACCGCCGCCCAACGCCTTGCCGGGCACGAACAGGGTCACGCCAAAACCCTTGCGCAGCAGGTCCCAGGCGCAGACCAGCGCGGCCAGGCCGCTGCCCAGCACGGCCGCGCTCCTGCTCTTGGAGGGCAGGACCAGGGGCCTGGCGCCGGCAGGGGCCTGCTCCACGCAGGCGCGCTCCAGGGCGCCCACGGCCAGGGCCTCTCCGGCCTCGGCCCGCTTGCAGACCGTTTCGCAGGGGTGCTCGCAGATCCGGCCCAGGACCCCGGCCAGGGGCTGGGCCCGCTCCAGGACCTTGCGGGCCCCGGCCGCGTCGCCCGCGGCCATGCGTTCCAGAAAGGCCCGCACGTCCACGTGCAGGGGACAGGCCGCCTGGCACCAGGGCGGTTCCTCCTGGATGCAACGGCTCTCCCAGGCTCTCAGCTCGGATTGGTCCATGGACGCTCCTCGTGAAAAGTCAGGGGCGGACGCGGACACTTTCCGCGCCCGCCCCCTTGGCGTCAAGAGGCGAGAGCCGTCTAGCGGCCCTTGGCCTTGAGCCCGGCCAGGACCTTTTCAGGCAGGGCCGGGAGCTTGGTGATGCGCACGCCGCAGGCGTTGTGGATGGCGTTGATCACCGCCGCGTGCGGACAGGTCAGGGGCAGTTCGCCCACGCCCGAGGCCCCGAACGGGCCGTCCGGACGCGGGGACTCCACGTAGAAGACCTCCATGTTGTCCGGGATCTGCTTGGCGTAGGGGAAGCCCGCGCCGGTCATGGTGGAGTGCTTCTTCAGGTCCTCGTAGTCCTCGGTAAGCGCCAAGCCGATGCCCTGGGCCAGGCCGCCGTACATCTGGCCGTCCACCACCAGGCGGTTGTTCACCGAGCCGATGTCGGCCACCAGCGTCATCTTCTCCACCGTGGTCTTGCCCGTGGCCGTCTCCACCGCCACCTCGGCCAGGAACAGGCCGTACATGTAGCAGCAGAAGGGCTTGCCCTGGCCGTTGGCGTCGCAGTTGGTGGCCGGGGCGGTCCACTTGCCGCTGATCTTGGTGGGGATCTTCTCCTTCACCATCTCGGCGTAGGTCCGGTAGCTCTTCTTGTCGGACTTGCGCATGGAGGCCAGGAGCAGCTCGCAGCCGGCCTTGATGGCGTTGCCGGTCATGACCTGGGAGCGGCTGCCGCCCGCCGGGCCGGAGTTGGGGGCCTTGCTCGTGTCGTTGAGCACCAGGCGGATGCGGTCCGGGGTCAGGCCCAGGGGCCGCAGGGCCTCGTGGGCCGTGCCCAGGGCTCCGGCGTCAGCGCCCTGGCCGTGGTCCTCCCAGCAGGCGTACACGGTCACGCCGTCGTCCTCGTTGAGCTCCACGAAGATCTCGGAGGAGTCCGGGCCGTCCAGGCCCGCGCCGTACACGCCCAGGGACACGCCCGCGCCGCGCTTGACCGCGGCCGTGGAGCCCTTCTTGGCCCGCTCCAGGGCCTCCTTGTACTTGGGCCGCAGGAGGTCGATCATCTCGGGCAGGCTGTAGACCTCGGGGTCCTGGCCCGTGGGCGTGGTCGAGCCCTTGCGGTAGCAGTTCTTGGCGCGCAGCTCCAAGGGGTCCATGCCGAGCTTCTCGGCCAGCTCGTCCATGAGCACCTCGGAGGCGAACTCGCTCTGGGGCGAACCGTAGGCCCGGAAGGCCGAGCCCCAGGCGTGGTTCGTGCAGACCGTGCGGCCCTCGCCGCGGATGCTGGCGATGTCGTAGCCCGAGCCGATGAACTGGGCCCCGCGCAGGGTGAGCAGGTCGCCGAACTCGGAGTACGGGCCGTGGTCCACGCTCCAGTCGCTCTCCATGGCCAGGAGCTTGCCGCTCTTGTCCGCGGCGAAGCGCAGGTTGATGAAGAACGGCGAACGCTTGCCCGTGTAGGTCTGCTGCTGGTACCAGGAGTAGTTCAGGAACACCGGGCGTCCGGTGGCCAGGGCGGCCACGCCCACCAGGGCCTCCATGGTCGGGCTGAACTTGTAGCCGAAGGTGCCGCCGGCCGGGTTCTGGACCATGACGATCTTGTCGGCCTCCAGGCCGATGCCCGGGGCGATCATGTACAGGTGCAGGTGCAGGCCGATGGACTTGGAGTGGATGACCAGCTGGCCCTGCTCGTTCATGTAGGCGCAGCCGACGTCCGGCTCGATGGGCATGTGCGGCTGGCGGCCGACGTAGAAGTCGTCCTCCACCACCACGGCGGCCTTGTCGAACACCGGCTTGGTCTCGCCGCCCTTGGCGATCTTCTGGATGTAGTAGATGTTGGGCGTGCCGGGATGGATCTCGAGGGCGTCCTGGGCCATGGCCGCGGGCGCGCTCATGTACTCGGGCAGCGGCTCCAGGTCCACCTTGACCTTCTCGGCCGCGGCCTTGGCCTGCTTCTCGGTGTCCGCGCAGACGATGGCGATGGCGTCGCCGAACTGGAAGACCTTCTCGTCACAGAGGATGGGCCGGTCCCAGCCGTCGCCCTTGTTGGTCGGGAAGGTGATCAGGCCGGTGATCCGGTTCTTGCCCTTGACGTCCTTGTGGGTCACGACCTTGAACACGCCGGGCATCTTCTCGGCCGCGGAGGTGTCGATGCCCTTGATGTTGGCGTGGGAGACCTTGGCCTGGACCAGGGCCAGGTGCAGCGTGCCCTCGGGCATCTTGAGCCCCAGGTCCGCGCCGTAGTCGCAGGTGCCGGTGACCTTGGCCACGGCGCTGGGCCGCGGCAGGTTGGTGCCCCAGACCTTGCCGTCGGCGGGCAGCTTGTAGCGCAGGTCGGCCGCGCGCATCTCGCCGCGCAGGACCTTGGCCGCGTCCATGACCGCGTCGGTGAGCTGCTTGTAGCCGGTGCAGCGGCAGGCGTTGCGGTGCTTCTGGAACCAGTCGCGCACGTCCTCGCGCGAGGGCTTGGGATTCTCGTCCAGAAGCGCCTTGGTGGAGACGATGAAGCCCGGGCTGCAGAAGCCGCACTGGGCCCCGCCGTGGACCATCCAGGACTCCTGGATGGGATGGAGGTTGTCCGGGGTGCCGACGCCCTCGATGGTGGTCACGCAGGCGCCGTCGGCCACGCGCTTCATCTTGGTGGAGCAGGAGCGCACCAGCTTGCCGTCCAGGATGACGCTGCACGCGCCGCACTGGCCCTGGCCGCAGCCCACCTTGACCCCGGTGAGCAGAAGCTGCTTGCGCAACACCTCGGCCAGGGAATCCTCGGGATCCACAACCAGGGTCTTGGGCACCCCGTTCACGTTCAGCTTCAACTTGATCATCCCTGCCTCCTTGCCTTGAGCGGTCTCACGTTATCAGCCATGGCCGGGCCCATGCGCCACGCCGGCGCGTTCATTGGCCCTTGCCGAAAGGACAGAGGGGATAGCGGCAGTCCGCGCAGCCGGCGCAGAAGCCGCCGTGACCCAGGCCGGCGATGTCCTCCCGGGTCACGGTCTCCCCGGCCAGGAGCCGGGGCACCACGAGATCGAAGATGCTGGCCTTGTGGTACATGACGCAGCCGGGCAGCCCGAGCACCGGCACCTCGCCGATGAAGGCCAGCAGGAACATGGCCCCGGGCAGCACCGGCGCGCCGTAGGCCACGACCCGGGCCCCGGCGGCGCGGATGGCCGAGGGGCTGCGGTCGTCGGGGTCCACGGACATGCCGCCCGTGACCACGATCATGCCCGCGCCCTCGGCCAGCAGCTCCAGGATGGCCTGGGCGGTCATGGCCTCGTCGTCGGAGACCAGGACCTGCCGGAACACGGCGGAGCCCAGGGCCTCGAACTTGGCGCGCACCACCGGGCCGAAGCCGTCCTCTATACGGCCGTGGAAGACCTCGCTGCCCGTGGTCACCATGCCCACGCGGGTGGTCCGGAAGGGCTTGACCTGGAGGAGCGGCCCCGGGGCGCAGACGGCCTCGGCGCGCTTGAGCTTCTCCTCCTCGATGACCAGGGGCACGACCCGGGTTCCGGCCACGGCCTGGCCCTGACGCACCTGCTGGCGGCCGTGCAGGGTGGCGAAGACCATGTCCTCGATGGAATTGAGGCGCTTGAGGGCCTCGGCGTCCACGCAGAGCAGGCCGTCGCGCTCGGCCCGAAGCGTGACCTTGCCCTCGCTCGGTTCGGACAGGCGCAGGCCCGGCCCGGCAGCGGCCCGGGCCAGACGCAGGGCGGCCTCGTCCTCGTGGACAAAGCCCTGCCTCAGGTCAAAGACGAAAAGGTGTTCCTTGCCGATCTGGAGCAATCCGGGAATGTCTTCGGGGCGAATGACGTGGCCCTTGCGGAAGGCCGGACCCTTGCCCTGGCCCGGAACGATGCGGGTGAGATCATGGCCGAGGACTGTGCCCACGGCCTCCTGTACCGGGATCGCCTTCATGCCCTTGATGCAGCGCATGACCGTACTCCTCCCGGATGTTCCGCAGGCCCCCGGCAGCGGCCGGAAGCACACGAGCAGCGGAGATTCCGTGACTCTTTCCTATGTCATTTCCGGCATGAGAGTCAAACAGTGAATCCTCACTTTGGCTGGCGGTTCAATATGTTAGAATAAACATAAAGGCCCCTGGCGGAACCAGGGGCCTTGCAGAAGGGCGGGGCTAGATCCCGGGGCTCCAGGGGTGTCCGGCCAGGGGAGCGTAACCCTCCTTGCGCACGAGCAGGTCCAGGGGCAGCATGGCCAGGGCGGCCACGTCCGCGTCCGGGATGTCCACGAACTCCACGGTGTCCAGGCAGAGGACGTAGGTCTTGCACGCGCGGCAGATGTCGGCCCGCTCGAACGGCCGGCCCTCCACCCGCAGGTTGAACAGCTCCTCGGGGTTCTCGTTGCCGCAGGCCGGGCAGGAGACCCGCTTGCAGCGCCACTGGCTGGAGCACACCGAGCAGTGCATGAGGCGCTGGCCGCCATGGGCCTGGATGAACTCGGACTCGTCGCGCACCTTGCGCAGCAGAGAGAAATTCGGGGCCCCGCCGCAGACCGGGCACATGCCCCGCCGCCAGGGCAGTTCGGTGACGAGCCCGATGATATCCCGGGCCTGGCGCTCGATGAACGGCTTGACCAGCTCGGAGGCGGCGAAACGCAGGGTGTCCCGGGACACGCCCGGCACGCTCACCGGGGCCTCGCTGAAGGCGGCGCGGGTCAGCAGCTCCGGCTCCAGGCCGCCCTCGGCCAGGGCCCTTCCCAGGGCCGCCAGCTCCTCGGCCAGGGCCGGGAAGGCCCGCTCCATGACCGGCAGGAGCCGGACCGCGGCCGCGGGCAGCTCCGGGCTCACGTCCTGGAATCCGGAGTCGGCCAGGACAAAGACCCCCTGGCTGAAGCGCTCGGCGTCCACCGTGGGCAGTTCGCCCCGCCAGCCCGGGGCCTCGGCGCGCAGCCGGGCCCGCTCGGCCAGCACCGGCCCGAAGGCCGCGAACAGGGACTCCAGGGCCGGAGTCTGATCCGCATACCTGGCCGCCTCGTCCAGGATGCGCTGCGCTTCCACTGCCGGTTGTCCGCTGTCCTGCATGATCCTCTCTCCCTTGGGTTATAATGGGCGGGGCCGTTCCGCGCGCTCTCGGACGGAACGGCCCCGCGGTATGACAGGGGACCGGAGGATTCCCCTGGTCTTCTAGCCTTGCATGGCCCGCGCCAGGCGGCGGAAGGGCGCGAACGCCCCGGCCAGCACCTGCTTGCGGGTCATGGCTCCCGGACCCTCGGCCACGGCGAACTCATGATACTTCTTGGGCTCATCGGCCACAAGGAAGATCACCGCCACGTCGTCCGGGTTGAGCAGCCGGGCCTTGGGCGCGGTCTTCTTGACCACGGCCAGGCGCTCGGCGGCCAGCTTGAGCATGTCGGCGCGCTCGCCGAAGTTCATGGCCCCCATGGCGCAGGTCTTCACGCACATGGGCAGAAGGTTGGCCTTGACCCGGTCGATGCACATGTCGCACTTGACGATCTGCTTGGTCTGCGGATTCTGCCGCGGGATGTCGTAGGGACAGGCCCCGCGGATCACGTCGAAGTCCTCCTGGGCCGTCTTCTCGGTGTAGATCACCGCGCCGGTGGCCGCGTCCTGGATGATCGCGCCCTCCACCGAGGAGGCCTGCTTGCAGGGGGCCTCCAGGCAGTGGCGGCACTGGTCCGGGAAGAAGTACCAGGCCACCTTGTTGTCCACCATGTGCTCGCTGAAGCGCACCAGCTTCAGGTTGAAGGGGTTCAGGTCCGGGGGATTCTGATGCGTGCCGGTCTGCTTGGTGGGCACGGCCGGCAGGTTCTTCCACTCCTTGCAGGCCACCTGGCACCCCCGGCAGGCCGTGCAGCGCGTGGTGTCTATGAGGAACGCCTTGGGCATGGTCTTTCTCCTTGTCGAGCTAGAGCTCGGTCACCTTGTCGGCCTTGCGGATGTTCACCAGGCTGGCCTTGTATTCCGGGATGGTGGTGTTGGGGTCGCCCACCGAGGGGGTCAGCCGGTTCACCGCGTCACCACACTTGGGCGTGGTCCAGCCGAAGCAGAAGGGCATGCCGATCTCGTGCACGATCTTGCCCTGGACCAGAAGCGGACGCATGCGGATGGTGACCATGGCCACGGCTTCCACCTTGCCACGGGCGCTCTCCACGATGACCACGTCGCCGTTCTTGATGCCCTTCTCCTTGGCCAGCTGCGGACTCATCTCCACGTACTGCTGGGGCTCGGCCTCCAGCAGCGGCGGGGTGTTGCGGGTCTCGCCGCCGCCGCACCAGTGCTCGGTCATGCAGTAGGTGGTGAGCACGATGGGGAAGCGCGGGTCCGCAGGCGCGGCCAGCACGTCCATGTCGCTCTCGGCCACCTTCATGCAGGGGTTGTTCAGCTGCTTGGAGAAGGCGTGCGTCTTCACCGGGGTTTCGGCCGGCTCGTAGTGCTCGGGCATGGGACCGTCCTCGCGTCCCGGGCCGAAGAGCTGGGCGTGACCCTCGGTCTGCATGATGAAGGGATACTTGCCCTTGCCGGTGGCCAGGGGCGGCCAGCCGCCGTCGGGCACGTCGCCCACCCACTTCTCGTCCTGCCAGACGATGACCGCCTTGGCCGGGTTGTAAGGCTGCCCGTTCTTGTCCACCGAGGCCCGGTTGTACAGGATGCGCCGGTTCACCGGCCAGGCCCAGGAGAACTTGGGATAGAGGTTGATGGCCGCCTGCATGGGCGTCTGGGTCAGGTCCCGGCGCTTGGCCAGGTTGCCCTCGGTCTCGCTGTAGCCGCCGCAGTAGAGCCAGTTCAGGCTGCTGGTGGAGCCGTCCACCTGGAGGTTGGGGAATCCGGGCACCAGCTGGCCCTTCTTGTACTCCTTGTCGCCGATCTTGGTGTCCCGGGTGAAGAAGCCGTTGATCCGCTTGGCCATGTCCTCGGGATCATAGACGGCGGGCCAGTCCAGCTTGAGGACCGGCTCGGCGAAGGTGCCGCCCTCGGCCTTGTACAGCTTGCGCACCGCGTTCATGATCTCCACCACCGCGCCGCCCATGGGCTTGCACTGGCCGATGGGTTCCACGGCCTTGTAGTGCCACATGTGCCAGCGGCCGGAGTTGGAGATGGTCCCGTCCTTCTCGCCGCGCTGGGCCGAAGGCAGCAGGAAGACCTCGGTCTTGATGTCCTTCGGGTCCACGCCGGGGCGGTGCCAGAAGTCGCTGGTCTCGGTGTGGTGCAGTTCGCCCACCACCAGCCAGTCCAGCTTGTCCATGGCCTTGCGCACCTTGTGGGTGTTCGGGGCGCTCTGGGCCGGGTTGGTGCCGAAGATGAACCCGCCCTTGATCAGACCCTTGTACATGCGGTCGAACAGGAAGATGTACGAGTAGTCGCCGCCGGGCTCGATCTTGGGCAGCCAGTCGTAGCCGAAGCCGTTGTCCGGCGTGGCCGCGTCCCCGAACCAGGCCTTGAGCAGGCTGACCACGTACTTGGGCCGGTTCTGCCACCAGTTGGCGCTCAGGGGGTCCTTGGACACCGGGGTGTTGGCCTGCTGGTAGTCCTCCAGCTTGGCCCAGCCCGCGTGGGGCATGGGCAGGTAGCCGGGCAGGATGTGGTACAGGATGCAGTGGTCCGTGGAACCCTGGACGTTGGGCTCGCCGCGCAGGGCGTTGATGCCGCCGCCGGCCACGCCGATGTTGCCGAGCAGCAGCTGGATGATGGCCGACAGCCGGATGTTCTGCACGCCCACGCTGTGCTGGGTCCAGCCCAGGGCGTACATGACGGTCCCGGCCTTGTCCGGCTTGCCCGTGGCCGAGTAGGCCTTGTAGACCTTGAGCAGGTCGTCCTTGGACACGCCGGTGGTCGAGGAGACCTTGTCCAGGTTGTAGCGGGAATAGTGCTGCTTGAGCAGCTGGAACACGCAGCGCGGGTTCTTCAGGCTGGGATCCCGCTTGGGGATGCCGTCCTCGCCCTTCTCAAAGGCCCAGGCGCTCTTGTCGTACTTCTTCTTGGCCGCGTCGAAGCCCGCGAACAGGCCGTCCTTGAAGGAGTACTTCTCACCCACGATGAAGGCCGCGTTGGTGTACTCGGCCACGTATTCCTTGAAGTACAGGTTGTTGTCCAGGATGTACTTGACCATGCCGCCCATGAAGGCGATGTCCGTGCCCGAACGCAGCGGCACGTGGAAGGTGCTGCGCGCCGAGGTCCTGGAGAACTTGGGATCCACGTGAATGACCGGCGCGCCCTTGTCCTTGGCGCGCAGGACCCACTTGAAGGAGATGGGGTGATGCTCCGCAGCGTTGGAGCCCATGATCAGCACCGCGTCGGCATTGCCGATGTCGGTGTAGTGATTCGTCATCGCACCGCGTCCGAACGACTNNACGACTCTCCCAGAGCCGCTACAGTGGCGCTGTGTCAAATACGGGCCTGATGGTCCATGTGGACCACGCCCAGGCCGCGCAGCATCTGGTGCGAAAGGGCGCACTCCTCGTTGTCCATCTGGGAGGTGCCCAGCTGGAACAGGGACTCCAGGCGGTTCACCTGGCGGCCCTGGCTGTCCTTGGCCATGAAGTCGCGATCGCGGGTCTCCTTGACCTTGCGGGCGATGCGCTCCAGGGTCCAGGCCCAGTCCTTCTCGACCCAATCGGCGCTGCCGGGGGCGCGGTACAGGGGCTTGGTCANNTGCTCACCCACGTGCATGCTGAGCAGGGCCGCGCCCTTGGCGCAGAGCGCGCCTTCGCTGATCGGGTAGTCCGGATCGCCTTCCACGCTGATGATCTTGCCGTCCTTGACGCTGAACAGGGTGTTGCAGCCGCAGGAGCAGAACGGGCAGATGGAGATGGCCTCCTTGCAGCCCTCGGTCTTGAGCCCGGCCGCGTAGGCCTCCACGGGCCCGAGGTCCAGCCCGAAGCGGCCCAGGGTCAGGCCCGCCAGGCCCGCCCCCGTGACCTTGATGAACGTTCGCCGCGTCATGGTCATGACGTGCATCCTCCTTACGCTGACGTGCACCGAGCGCTGGACCGCCTGCGGGTCGGCGCGTTGCTGGAAACGCGGTCCAAAATGATTTATGTCATTTTAGACAGGATGCGGCGCTTCTGGTCAATGGATTTTGGCGTTAACGATCAGAATTCTTTGGCGTTATTTCAAACATACTAGGATTCTGACACCGTGCCGCTCTCCACCGAGCAGACCTGCGCGGATTCGCCAAAGCAGCGGGCCCTGAACGGGAAAATCTGCTCGGCCAGGTCCCTGGCCTCAAGCTCCACGGCCTCGAACCACTGCTGGAATAAACGGGCCAGGGCCCGGCCCTCGGGGGTCAACTCCACGCCGTCGTGGCGGCTGCCCCGGTTCTCCACCAGTTTGCGCCCCAGGGCGCGCTCGCTCTGCTGGAGCTTGCCCCAGGCAGCCCGGTAGGACATGCCCAGGCTTGCCGCGGCCTGACGCAGGGAGCCGAGCCGGTCCACGGCCAGCAGGAGCTGGGCCCGGCCCAGGCCGAAATAGAGCTCCTCCCCGCTCTCCAGCCAGAGCCGCAGACGCACCCGGGGCAGGGCCCGGCCGATCTCGGACGACAGGGACCGCCGCAGGTGCGCGTCCGCCGTTTCCCGCGGAGCGGACCGGGACTCCAGACTCATGGCCGGAATTCTCCCGGGCCGGGGCAGAGGGTTTCGGGTTCCATTCTTTCTCAATATATCAAAACAGACATAATTCCATTTTCGGCCATATAGGCCTGCTTTGGCACTTGGACGCAACAGGGATGCCGGATTCACGGCCGGACTGCGCGCCAACGCTTCCGCCGGAGTACCGGGATTGGCAACCAGCCTGGGAAATGCTAGGTTGTTGTCCAGAAAGCTCCGACATCCGGACATTTCCCGCCGCGACCACGGCAGGAAGAGCACCGTGAGCCACAACGAGCGTGCCAGAGGTTGCGCCCGGCGGCCTGAGAGGATTGCACGGCCTTCCATAACCAAAGGAATGGTTGATCATGGAAAAAGCCGAGGCCCTGAGCCGCCTGGCCGCCCTGCCCCCGGTGGCCCCCGGACAATCCTACGTCATCGACCACTTCCGGCCCGAGGACGCCCTGGGCGTGGCCCGCCTCTATTACACTGTCTATGGGGACTCCTACCCCGTGGACACGCCCTACATCCCGGAACGCCTCATCCAGGCGGCGGAACGGAATGACATCTTCTGCGTGCTGGCCCGGACCCCTTCCGGAGACATCCTGGGCGCCGCCAGCGTGTACCGCAGTTCGCCGCCCAACCCGGGCTGCTATGAAATCGGCCAGACCCTCATCCTGCCCGAATACCGCCTGGGCCGGATATTCTTCCTGCTCTACGACTTCACGCTCACGAACGTGCTCACCGATCCCCGGGTGGAGGCCACCTTCAGCGAGGCGGTCTGCCACCACCTCACGACCCAAAAGCTCTGCCTGCGCCTGGGCATGCTGGCCACGGCCCTGGAGCTGAACCTCATGCCGGCCAAGGCCTATGCCCAGGAGGGCCTCACGGGCCGGACCAGCTGCCTGGTCTTCAGCCGGGTGAACCGTTGCAGCCACGCCCTGGTGCACGCGCCCCAGCGCTACGCCCAGGATCTGGCCCTGCTGTACCAGGGCCTGTGCCTGGACCGGTCCCCGGGCGCGCCCCGGAACCCCGAGCCCGACAGCGCCTGTTCCCTCAAGGTGGAGCGGTTCCCCGTGGCCGGGGTGGTGCGCGGCCAGTTGGCCACCGTGGGCGAAGACCTGGACGCCCGCCTGGATCGGCTGGAGTCCGGCAGCCCGGACGTGGCCCAGGTCTTTGTCAATCTGGCCGATCCCGGCTGTCCCTGGGCCGTGGACCAGCTGACGGCCCGGGGCTATTTCCTGGGCGGCCTCTGTCCGGCCTGGTTCGGACCGGACGGCCTGCTCCTGCAGAAGCTGGCCCAGCCCCCGGATTTCGACGCCCTCCAGACCTTCACCGACCGCGGCCTGGCCGTGCGGGACATGGTCCGCGCCGACTACACGCGCCGCACCAGGGCCGCGGGTTCCTCCCGGTGACCCGGGCGCCGGACGGAACCGCCCTCCGCGTCCGGCCCGGCCCGGAAAAAGAAAACGGCCACTCTTTCGAGTGGCCGTTTTTCTTGGTTTTCTTGGTGGGCAATAGGTGATTCGAACACCTGGCCTTTGGCTCCGGAGGCCAACGCTCTATCCAGCTGAGCTAATTGCCCACAAGGGGTCCCTAGCTATCCTCCGGCCTTGCTTCTGTCAAGGCCGCGGCCGGGACATTTCCCTTCTACGGCTTCGCCGCGCCTTGTCAATGACGGAGCGGACCGCTACACTGCGGGCATGACGAGTGATCCCCACATCAAGCGCGTGGTCCTGGCCGTCACCGGGGCCAGCGGCCTGATCTACGCCGGAACCCTGGCCCGGGAACTGGGCGGCCGCCCGGACGTGGAACTGCACGTGATCCTGTCCCGGGCCGCCCGGGAGGTCATGCGCCACGAGACCGGCCTGAACGAGGACGAGCTGCGCGGCCTGGCCCAGGCCTTCTACGAGGAGACGGAAATCGCCGCGCCCCCGGCCAGCGGTTCCTGGCGGCACGCGGGCATGGTGGTCTGCCCCTGCTCCATGGCCAGCCTGGCGGCCATCGCCCACGGCCTGGGCCAGAACCTCATCCACCGCGCCGCGGACGTGGCCCTGAAAGAGGGCCTCAAGCTCGTGCTCGTGCCCCGCGAAACCCCGCTCTCCACCATCCACCTCAAGAACATGCTGGCGGCCCGGGAGGCCGGAGCCGCGATCCTGCCGGCCTGCCCCGGGTTCTACCACGGCCCGCAAAATCTCGCGGACCTGGCCGCGCACCTGGCCGGAAAGATCCTGGACCAACTGGACATCCCCCACCGCCTGTTCGAGCGCTGGGGCGCCTGAGGAGGACGCCATGGAACTGACCTGGTTCGGCCATTCCAACTTCCGCCTGGCGCACGACGGCGTGGCCTTTGCCATCGACCCCTTCTTCACGGGCAACCCCAAGGCCCCGTCCCCCTGGTCGGCCCTGGGCCCGGTGAACGCCGTGCTGGTGACCCACGACCACGGCGACCACGTGGGCCAGTCCGTGGACATCGCCACGTCCCGCAAGGTCCCCCTGGTGGGCGTGTACGACACGGTGGGCAAATTGAACGGCCAGGGCCTGCCCCAGGACCTGGGCCTGGGCATGAACCTGGGCGGCACGGTGAAGGTGGACGGGGTGCGGGTGAGCATGGTCCAGGCCCTGCACTCCACGGCCAGCGGCGCCTGCTCGGGCTACATCCTCACCTGGCCCGACGGCTTCTGCGCCTACCACTCCGGGGACACGGCCCTGTTCGGGGACATGGAGCTGTTCGCCAAGTTCCACAAGATCAAGCTGGCCCTGCTGCCCATCGGCGGCTGGTTCACCATGGACTCGCGCCAAGCGGCCTACGCCTGCAAGCTCCTGGGCTGCGAACTGGTGGCGCCCATGCACTGGGGCACCTTCCCGGTCCTGGAGCAGAACACCGCGGCCTTCAAGGAACATCTCGCGGACTACGCGCCCAAGGCCAAGGTTCTGGATCTGGTTCCGGGCAAACCGCTGAAGATCTAGCGCTCGGCCAACGCCTGGGCCACGGCCTCGGCCTTTTTGTGGCCCAGGCCGGGCACGCTGCGCAGGTCCTCCAGCGAGGCCGCGCGCAGGGCCTCCAGGCTGCCGAACCGGTCCCAGAGCTTGCGCGCCAGGGCCGGACCCACGCCGGGCAGATCCAGGACCGCGCTCGCCAGCGCGGTCTTCTTGCGGGCCGTGCGCTGGCGGGAGAGCACGAAGCGGTGGGCCGCGTCACGCACGGACTGGAGAAACAGCAGTTCCGGGCTGCCCGGGGCCAGGTCCACGGGATTCTTGCGGCCCGGACGGAACAGCCGGTCGCCCAGCTCCCCGGCCCGGCGCGTCTCGCCCTTGGCCAGGGCCGCCAGCTCGATGGCCGGGGCCGCCTCTTGGCCCGTGAACGCCTCGAAGAGACTCCGTTCCACGGCCGCCAACTGGGCCCGGCCGCCATCCACCAGGAGCAGGTCCGGCCAGGGCGGACCGGACGCGGCCCGGCGCTGGGCCCAGGCCGCCAGGGCGGCGTAGTCGTCCCCGCCCCCGTCCACATCCGGCAGGGCGTACTGCCGCGAGGCCTCAGGCAGACGCCTGCCCTCCTCAAAGACCACCAGACCCACGCGCGTGCCTGTGCCGCCCAGGTGCGAAACGTCCACGGCCTCGATGCGCGACGGCCGCCGGGACAGGCGCAGGCGCTTCTCCAGCAGGCCGGGAAGGTCCGCGTCCCCGCCCCTGGGCTTGGCCCTGCGGGCCGCCTCCTGGGCCAGGTCCAGGAGCCCGCGCTCGGCCGCGCCCCGGGGTTTGGCCAGACGCACCGGTCCGCCGCGGCGCTCGGCCAGCACGTCGGCCAGCAGGGGGTCGGCCGGGATCCCGGGCACCAGGATGCGGCCCGGAATG
>DFYP01000187.1 GCA_002382645.1 Desulfovibrio sp. UBA4079
CGGCCCGCCGCCGGAACGCGGCCGGTCTCAGGAAATAGAGCCCCTGCCCCAGGCAGGCCAGGGCCAGCAGCCACCAGTATTCGGGCAGCGCCATGGGGCCCCCGGTCACTCGCTCTTGTCGCGGAAGGTGTACAGGAAACTGCGCTTCTGGAGCCAGCGCACGCCGATGAGGTCGTAGAGCCCGGCCACGGCCCGGTCCCAGGTGCCGTACTTGGACACGCCCTTGAGCCGGGGCCGGTGGTTGACCTGGGTCTCGGCCACCTTGGCGCCCTGAAGCTTCATGAGCGTGGGCAGGAAGCGGTGCATGCCCTTGAAGCGCGGCAGGCGGCGGGCCATGTCCGCGCGCATGACCTTGAGGGAGCAGCCCGTGTCGCGCACGGTCTCGCGGGTCAGCCGGTTGCGCACCGCGTTGCCGATCTTGGAGCCGATGCGCTTCATGAAGGAGTCCCGGCGCTTCACGCGCCAGCCGATGACCATGTCCGCGCCCTGGTCGAAAAGCGCCAGCAGGGCCGGGATGTCCGCGGGATCGTTCTGGCCGTCGGCGTCCAGGGTCACGAAGATCTCGCCACGGGCCGCGTCGAACCCGGCGCAGAAGGCCGCGGACTGGCCGCGGTTCTCGGCAAAGGCCAGCCAGCGCAGCTCGGGCTGGGACCGGGCCAGGCGCTTGATGACCGCGAGGCTGCCGTCGGTGCTGGCGTCGTCCACCAGGACCACCTCCCAGGGGCGGCCGAACCGCGCGGAGGCCTGGCGGATTTCAGCCAACAGCGGTTCGAGGTTGTCCTCTTCATTGAAGACCGGAAGGAGGATGGAGAGCATGGCGGACTGCATGACCGCTCCGGGATACGGAATTTCCCGGGCCTTGTAAATATGGAGTTGACAAACACCAGCGACGCGCCTAATTACCTCTTTCTCACGTGACGCGGGGTGGAGCAGTACGGTAGCTCGTCGGGCTCATAACCCGAAGGTCAGAGGTTCAAATCCTCTCCCCGCTACCAGAAAGAAACCGGGCTTGGGGCACATCCCCAAGCCCTTTCTCGTTTTTCCGGCAAATCCCGGCGGATTCCGCGCGGGCCGTGGGCCGCCGGGAAGTGGGCCAGGGGCCCCTTGACTATTGTTAGGGGCCATACTATATGGCCCCTAACAACGACGACACAAGCCCGCGCCCCTGCGGGGACCGTCCTTGGTTCCCATCCGGAGCGCGCCGCCGGAATAATCCGGACAGCGCGGCTTCCCGAGGATGGCCCCCGGAAATTCCGAGAGGCCCCAAGTTTGCAAGAGATGCCCGGAACCAGGCCCTGCGACAGAAACATGACGAAGCCCAGGACCGATTCGCCTGGAGATCGGCCTCGATTCCCTTTATGATGTGAGTAGCCCCGGTGGGGAGGACTGTTCATGCGACGCATTCAACGTGTTAGGAAATCCGCCGGATGCGCGGCCGCCGCGGCCGTCCTCCTGCTCCTCGCCCTGCTGGGAGCCTGCGACCGCAAGCCCAAGGAGGCGCCGCAGCAGCAGGCGCCCACGGTCTCCGTGGTCACGGTGGAGCCCCAGAAACTCGCGCTCACCACCGAGCTTTCGGGCCGCACCTCCGCCTTCCTCGTCGCCGAGATCCGGCCCCGGGTCAGCGGGCTCATCCAGAAGCGCCTGTTCGTGGAAGGCTCCGACGTGGAGGCCGGGCAGGTGCTCTACCAGATCGATCCCGCGCCGTTCCAGGCCGAACTGAACAACGCCCTGGCCGCCCTGGGCCGGGCCGACGCCAATCTTCCGGCCATCCGCCTGCGCGCCGAGCGCTACAAGCGGCTCCTGGACGACGCGGCCCTAAGCCAGCAGGACTACGACGACGCGGCCGGCTCCCTGAACCAGCAGCGGGCCTACATCAAGTCGCTCCAGGCCAGCGTGGACACGGCCCGCATCAACCTGGGCTACACCAAGGTCACGGCCCCCATCTCGGGCCGCATCGGCAAGTCCAGCGTCACCGACGGGGCCATCGTCACGGCCTACCAGGCCACGCCCCTGTCCACCATCCAGCAGCTGGACCCGATCTACGTGGACGTGCCCCAGTCCACCACCGAGCTCTTGCGCATGCGAAGCCGCATGGAGGCGGGTCTGCTCAATCCGCACGAGGCGGACCAGAACAAGGTCACGCTCACCCTGGAGAACGGCGCGCCCTACCCCCTGGAGGGAATCCTCCAGTTCCGGGACGTGACCGTGGACCCGAGCACCGGCTCGGTGACCCTGCGGGCGGTCTTCCCCAATCCCAAGGGGCTTCTGCTGCCGGGCATGTTCGTCAAGGTGGTGATCAACGAGGGCGTCAACGAGCAGGCCATCCTCGTGCCCCAGCAGGGCGTGTCCCGCGACCACAAGGGCAACCCCTACTCCCTGGTGGCCGACGCCGAAAACAAGGTCCAGTTCCGGGCGCTCACCCTGGACCGGGCCGTGGACGACAAGTGGCTCGTGTCCGAGGGCCTGGCCGCGGGCGACCGGGTCATCGTGGAGGGCCTCCAGATGCTCCGTCCCGGCACCACGGTCCAGACCACGCCCTTCCAGCAGGCGGAACCCGCCCAGACCCCCGCGCCCGGTTCCGACGCCAAGTCCTGAGCGAGGCCCGAAATGCTCTCCAAGTTCTTCCTGGACCGTCCGGTCTTCGCCTGGGTCATCGCCATCATCATCATGACCGCCGGGCTCCTGGCCATCCACGCCATGCCCATCGCGCAGTATCCGCCCATCGCCCCGCCGTCCATCGCCGTGGACGCCTACTTCCCCGGCGCCTCGGGCGAGACCGTGGAGAACACCGTGACCCAGGTCATCGAGCAGAAGATGACCGGTCTGGACGGCATGCTCTACCTCACGGGCACGAGCTCCTCCTCGGGCCAGTCGCGCATCGAGATGACCTTTGCCCCGGGCACGGACCCGGACATCGCCTGGTCCAAGGTCCAGAACAAGCTCCAGCTGGCCATGGCCAGCCTGCCCTCGGTGGTCCAGCGCTCCGGCGTCAAGGTGAGCAAGTCCACCCGCAACTACCTCCTCGTGGTGGGCCTCATCTCCGAGGACGGGAGCATGAACGGCGACGACCTGCGGGACTACGCCCAGTCCAACCTGGAGAAAATCCTCTCGCGCGTGCCCGGCGTGGGCGAGGTGGAGAACTTCGGCTCCCAGTACGCCATGCGGGTCTGGCTCAATCCCGACAGCCTGACCAGCTACAGCCTGACCATGGCCGACGTGGTCGCGGCCCTGGAGGCCTACAACGTGGAGGTCTCCGCGGGCCAGCTCGGCGGGGCCCCGGCCACCGGGAACCAGCGCCTGAACGCCGCCATCATCGTGCAGCATCTGCTCCAGACGCCCGAGGAATTCGCCAACATCCCCATCCGCACCAATCCGGACGGCTCGGTGGTGCGGATCAAGGACGTGGGCCGCACCGAGCTGGGCTCCGAGCGCTACGACGTGGACGCCTATTTCAACGGCAAGCCCAGCGCGGGCATGGCCATCCGCCAGGCCGCCGGGGCCAACGCCCTGGACACGGCCGACGCCATCAAGAAGAAGATGGAGGAGATGAGCCGCTACTTCCCGCCCGGCATGAAGGTCATCTATCCCTACGACACCACGCCGTTCACCAAGGTGGCCATCGACGAGGTGGTCAAGACCCTGGTCGAGGCCGTGATCCTGGTCTTCCTCATCATGTACCTGTTCATGGGCAACATGCGGGCCACGATCATCCCGACCATCGCGGTGCCCGTGGTGCTCCTGGGCACCTTCGGGGTGCTCAGCTTCTTCGGCTTCTCCATCAACATGCTGACCATGTTCGCCATGGTCCTGGCCATCGGGCTCTTGGTGGACGACGCCATCGTGGTGGTGGAGAACGTGGAGCGGATCATGGCCGAGGAGGGGCTCTCACCCCGGGATGCCACGGCCAAGTCCATGGACGAGATCACCAGCGCGCTCATCGGCATCGGCCTGGTGCTCTCGGCGGTGTTCGGGCCCATGGCCTTTTTCCAGGGCTCCACCGGCGTGCTCTACCGCCAGTTCTCGGTCACGGTCATCGCCTCCATGCTCCTCTCGGTGCTGGTGGCCCTGATCCTGACCCCGGTGCTCTGCGCCACTTTCCTCAAGCCCGTGCCCAAAGGCCACGAGCCCTCGGACAACGCGGTCTTCTTCCTGCGGCCCTTCTTCCGGCGCTTTGACACGATCTTCTACTGGATCAGAAGCCAGTACGTGCGGCTGGTAGGCCACTCCTTCAACCGCAAGTGGCGCTTCCTCCTGCTCTACGTGATCCTCGTGGCGGCGGTGGGCTTCTCGTTCAAGCGCATGGCCACCTCCTACATCCCGGACGAGGACCAGGGCATTCTCCTGGTCCAGGCCATCCTGCCCTCGGGTTCCACCCTGGAGCAGACCACCGAGGTCATGAAGAAGGCCCGGAAAATCGTGGAAAAGGAGTCCGGGGCCATCGAGTCGTTCATGTCCATCCCGGGCACGAGCTTCGGCGGCCAGGGCCAGAACATGGCGCTCGGCTTCATCAAGCTCAAGGACTGGCACCTGCGCCAGCGCCCGGACCTCAAGGCCAAGCCCGTGGCGGGCCGGCTCATGGGAGCCTTCTCCCAGATCAAGGAGGCCATGGTCTTCGCCTTCCCGCCCCCGCCGGTCATCGAACTGGGCATGGCCACGGGCTTCGACTTCGAGCTCCAGGACCGCGGCGGCCTGGGCCACGACCAGCTCATGAACGCGCGCAACCAGCTCCTGGGCATGGCCATGCAGGATCCCCGGCTGGTGCGGGTGCGGCCCAACGGCATGGAGGACGTCTCGGAATACCACATCGACGTGGACTGGGACAAAGCCGGGGCCCTGGGCGTGCCGATCACCTCCATCCACAACACCATCTCGGCGGCCTTCGGCAGCGCCTACGTCAACGACTTCATCCAGGCCGGCCGGGTCAAGAAGGTCTATGCCCAGGCCGACGCGCCCTACCGGATGATGCCCCACGACCTGGAGCGGCTGTACATCCGCAACGACCTGGGCAAGATGGTGCCCTTCTCGTCCATCGCCGAGGGCCGCTGGAGCCTCGGCTCGCCCAAGCTGGAGCGCTACAACGCGTTTCCGTCCATCAACATCTGGGGCGAGCCCGCGCCGGGCCACAGCACGGGCGAGGCCATGAACGCCATGGAGGAGCTGGCCGCCAAGCTGCCCCAGGGCATCGGCTTCGACTGGACCGGCCTGTCCTACCAGGAGCGCATGGCCACGGCCCAGGGCCCGATCCTGTACGCCTTCTCCATCTTCGTCATCTTCCTCTGCGTGGCGGCCCTGTACGAGAGCTGGACCATCCCCTTCGTCAACCTGCTCATGCTCCCCCTGGGCGTGCTCGGCGCCATCCTGGCCACCTCGCTGCGCGGGTTCCCCAACGACGTCTATTTCCAGATCGGCTTTTTGACCACCCTGGGCCTGTCCACCAAGAACGCCATCCTGATCATCCAGTTCATCAAGGAGCGCATGAACCACGGCGACAGGCTGGTGGACGCCACGCTCGGCGCGGTCAAGACCCGGTTCAGGCCGGTCATCATGACCTCCCTGGCCTTCTTCTTCGGCGTGCTGCCCCTGGCCATCGCCAACGGCGCGGGCGCGGGCGCCATGAACGCCATCGGCACCGCGGTCTGCGGCGGCATGCTCTCGGCCACCTTCATCGACCTCGTGTTCATCCCGCTGTTCTTCGTGCTGGTCTGCCGCTTCTTCGGCAAGAAGCGGCGGCCGGGAGCCCCCTAGCCGGACGGCCGCGCACGGGACGCGGCCCGCAGGGGCCCCGAGGCGTCGGCGGCCCCTGAATTTCCCTGGCCTTTTCCGCGCCGGCGTCCGGCGCTCCTTTACCTCCTGCCCCGGCGGATGCTAAGAGCAAACCCGGTATCGGGCAGGGGGGCCGGTCCACTCCCTCGCGCCGCGTAGCGCGCCTCTGTCCCCGTCCTGGCCGCGAACCGATGAAACAACGCCTGTCGCCGGGGCCGCCGCTTTGGTATGAACGAAAAAAAACTCCATCTCCTGACCGGGATCATCGCGGTGGCGGCGCTGCTGCCGCTCGTCCTGGTCAATACCGAATCCTGGGACACCGTGCTGGCCGAGCTGGGTTACAGAACCCAGGACTGGAGCGCCATCAGGCCCTGGCTCCTGGACCTGGGCTGGTACGGTCCCTATTACCTCTACCGCCTGTTCAACGAGCTCTCCCTGCTCACCGGCATTCCGCCCAAGGTCTTCCCCAACGCGCTCTGCGTGCTCTCGATCCTGGGGATCGCCCGGGAGGTCTTCCGGCTGTTGCGCGAGCGCTATGGGGCCGGGCTGCCGGCGGCCCACGCCGGGGCCTGGACGGTCCTCTGCTTCCCGGTCTGGCACATCTTCATCTCCAGCGCCGTGTTCGTGAACATCGTCTGCCTCTGGCTCTTTCTCGTGGCGGCCCGGCTCTGGTACCGCAGCAAGCCGCTGGCCGCCGTGTTCTTCCTCCTCTCCGTCCAGCTCTTTTCCGTGTTCGCCTTTGCCGTGGGCTTTGCCGCGGCCGACTTCCTGCTCACGGTGACGCGCGAGAACTTCCGCTCCAAGGTCCTGCGCACCGTGCTGTTCTGCGCGGGCCTGGTGGTCCTGTTCCTCGTCTTCCAACAGGTGGTCAGCGTCCACGGCACGGACGGGAACTACAACACCTTCAACCTGGAGCAACTGGGCAGCGTGGTCCAGTACAGCCTCACCGCCGGCATGCTCCTGCTCCTCACCGTGCTCCTGGCGAAAAGACTCCGCGATCCCCGCGAGGCCGAGACCCTTATCCGGCGCATGGCCGCCGTGCTCACGCTCATGCTCTTCGCCGGCCTGGCCTACTGGGCCGTGGGTCGGCCCCTGCGCTTCTTCGCCTTCGGCAGTTTCGGCGCGCGGCACGCCATCCTCATGTGCGTGCCCCTGGGGCTCTTCGTCGGAATCCTCTGCGATTTTGCGGCCCGGCGAGTGAACGCCACCGTGATCCTGAGGTCCGCCCTGGCCGTGTGCGCGATCCTGCTGGTGCTCCTGTACCAGGGCTACGACCACAAGATCGCCGCGGTCCTCTACTCGGACATGCTCAGCCAGGCCTTCGCCACAATCCCCCCGCCGCCGTCCGGCTACGTGGTCGTCACCAACCAGGGCTTCGAGCCGCCGCGCCATCTGCACAGCTACGAGGTGAACATGGCCCTGTACAAGGCCTATGGCCGGGCCGCCTGGATGTGCAACGGGGTCTATGAAAAGCAGCTCGGCACCAGCCGCGAGGCCCTCCAGAAATACTACAAGGGCACACCGCAGTCCCGGAAGCTGTACATCGCCGGAGACGCCGACGGCGAGGCCTACACGCGCTTTGTCTTCCAGCTCAAGGATTTCCACCAGGAAGGCCGCATCTGGTACTGGCTGTACCACCTGCTGGGCCGCTACGACGCCTTCGAGCCCCGGCTCACACAGGAGTCCCCATGACCGGACCCGAGGCCCCCGGCAGCCGCATCGACCTGGGCCAGCTGCGCGACATCCCCTGCCCGCTCTGCGGCGGCGGCCGCTCCCGGGTCAAGATCAGGGAACGGTTCGCGGACCTGAACAGCGCCTTCGACTATTTCTCCGAGGACGGCGGCCACTACCGGATCAACGAGTGCCTGGAGTGCGGATTCGTCTACTCCTCCCCGGTGCTCAGCGAGGAGGCCGTGCGCCGGCTCTACAACGCCGCGGACGCCAGCCCCTGCACGGACCAGACCTCGGATCAGTCCATCTCCGTCAACATGCGGCGCTACGTCCAGCGGCTCATGCGCCACTCCGGCATCCGCTCCGGCCGCCTCCTGGACATCGGCTGCGGCTGCGGCCATCTGCTGCGGGCCGCGCAAGGCCTCGGCCTGGAGGCCCAGGGCATCGATCCCAGCCAGGACGCAGTGCAGACCGCCTGCGGCCAGGGCTGCGCCGCGCTGCACGGGAACTACACGGCCGAGTCCTTTCCGGAGAACCACTTCGACCTGGTCAGCGTGATCCACGTCATCGACCACGTCCTGGACCCGCTGGGGCTGTTGCGCAACGTCCGCCGCCACCTGCGGCCCGGCGGCGCGGTCCTGGTGGCCACCCACAACATCGCCAGCCTGCTGGCCCGGATCACCGGGGACAGATTCCTGGCCTACAACATCCAGCACATCACCTACTACACCCCGGCCAGCCTGGACCGGATGATCGCGGCCGCGGGCCTGAAACCGGTGAAACGCCTGCGCTCGCTGACCACCTACTCCCTGCGGCACCTGGCCCAGAACGGCCTGCGCGACCCCTGGCGGCGGCGCGCGGAAAAGACCCTGTCCCTGCTCGGGCTGGGCGGCCTGCAGCTGACCTTCCCGTTCGGGAACATCGAGGCCGTGGCGGTCAAGAGAGAGGCGTCTTGAGGCTCTTGCGCGAGGTGAGGTAGAAGGGGATTCCGGCCGTGGACACCGCGATGAGCCAGGCCCGGAAGAAGAGGTACAGCGAGGCCCCGCCCGCCAGACCGGGCGCGGCCAGGGTCAACAGGAAGTCGAAGGCGGCCTCGTTGACCCCGAGCCCGGCGCCGGGCAGCGGCAGGACCCCCAGGACGAAGGTCAGGGGCGTGGCCAGGAAGATGCTCGCCGCGGCCGGACGCACAGGCAGGGACATGGCCCAGGCCAGGCAGAGCATGGCCAGCACGTAGCTGGCCTGCTGGACCAGGGCGAGCAGCAGCAGGCCGGTCATGGACCGCAGGCCCCCCACTCCGCCGGCGGCCGCCCGCAGGATCTCCCCGAGATGCTGCCCCCACTTGCCCCGGCGCTCAAGACTCCGGAGCAGCCGCTGGGCGTTCTCCCCGCCCAGGCAGCCCACGCCCGCCGCGGCGCAGGCCAGGCCCGCGGACACGCCCCAGGCAAAGACCCGGCCGCCCTCGCCGCCGAACACGGCCCAGCCCGCGGCCAGGCCCGCGGCTCCTAGGCCCAGGCCCAGGGCCGCCGGTCTTCCGGCCCGCACGCGCGCCAGGCCGAGGACAACCAGGCCGACGA
>DFYP01000118.1:0-6514 GCA_002382645.1 Desulfovibrio sp. UBA4079
CCCGCCAAGGCGGCGAGCGCCGGCGCGGCCGAGGCCCAGGGCGGCGGCCGGGAGGTGATCTCCCTGCCCGGCGGCGCAAGCCTCGTGCTCCTGCCCGACCCCACCCTGCCCTACGCGGCCCTGTCCCTGGCCTGGCTCGGCGGTGACGCGCTCATCGACCCGCAGCACCAGGGCCTGCCCGCCCTGGCGGCCCGGGTCCTGCCCCGGGGCACGGCCAAGCTCTCGGCCACGCGCATCGAGGACTTCCTCGCGGACCGCGCCACGGACCTCTCGGCCTCGGCGGGCCGCAACTCCTTCTCCGTGGGCGCCAAGTACCCTGCCCGGTTCGAGGCCGACATCCTGGGCCTGCTCAAGCAGGTGCTCGAGGGCCCGGCCTGGCCGGCCAAGGAGCTGGCCCTGGCCAAGGAGGACCAGGCCGCGCGCATCAAGCGCAGCGAGGACCAGCCCCTGGGACTCATGTTCCGCCAGATCAACCCCTTCCTGTTCGCCTCGGGCCCCTACTCCTACTACAGCCTGGGCCAGCCCGGGACGTTCAAGGCCTTCGCGGTCAAGGACCTCCAGGAGTTCTGGCGGCGGCAGTCCCGCCAGCCGTTCGTCCTGGCGGTCTGCGGCCAGTTCGACGCGGCCCGGATCAAAACCTTTGCCCAGGACCTGGCCCGGGGCCTGTCCGGCAACGCGGCCAAGCCCGACCTGGCGGCCCCGGCCTGGGGCGCGGCCAGGGAAAAGGCCCTGTCCCTGCCCGGCCGCAACCAGGCCCATCTGCTCAGCGTGTTCCCGGTCCCGGGACGCGACGACTTCCAGGCCAGCGCCGGGCTCTCGGTGCTGCGGGCGGCCCTGGCCGGACAGAGCGGGCTCCTGTTCCGCGACCTGCGCGACAAGCAGGGCCTGGGCTACACCGTGACCGCCTTCCTCTGGCAGACACCCAAGACCGGGTTCATGGCCTTCTACATCGGCACCGAGCCGGACAAGGTGGGCCAGGCCCGCGACGGCTTCCGCACCACCGTCACGGCCCTGCGCAACGGGCTGCTGCCCGGCGACGAGGTGGAGCGGGCCAAGAACATCCTCACCGGCGAGTACTACCAGGAGCACCAGAGCCTGGGCTCGCGCAGCGGCGAGGCGGCCTCGCTCCTGGTCCAGGGCTTTGACCTGGATCACGACAAGGCCATCATCGACGCGGCCCAGAAGATCACGCCCGAGGCCCTGCAGGACCTGGCCCGGCGCTGGCTGGACTGGGACAAGGCCTACGAACTGCGGGTGGAGCCCTAGGATCCGGCGGGACTTGCGGGGAACAGGCCCCTGGGCTACAACTCCGCAAGTCCCGAACCCGAACCAAGGATCATCCATGGCCCTGCTCTTCGGCGCGCAGCCCCGCAAGCTCCAGAAGACCGATGACGGACAGGAGGCGCGCCTGGCCCAGGCCCGCGACGCCTACCTGGGGGGCAAGATCAAGATCGTGACCACCGGGGAGGTGCCCAACCAGGAAGTGGCCGGGACCTTCGGGCTCATCGTCTGCCGGGGTTTCGTGTTCGAGAACGCCTTCCACGGCCTCATCGCCCAGGCCCTGGACGTGAACGCCGACGCCATCCTGGCCTACCGCGAGTCCGTGGCCTTCCACCCCGAGGGCGACCGCTACTACTCCTGCTATGGCACGGCCGTGCGGCTCAAGCCCAAGAAATAGCCGCCACCCGAGCAACGAAAAGCGCCCCGGAAGTTCGCTTCCGGGGCGCTTTCTTTTTCCTTCAACGGCCTGCTAGCGCTCGCGGCCCAGGCGCCGGTCCAGCAGGAGCAGGTCGGCGCAGGCCAAGGCGACCATGGCCTTGAGCACGGGCACGATGCGCGGGATGGCGCAGATGTCATGGCGGCCGCCCACCTGGATGGTGGCGGCCTCCCCGCTGCTGGTCACGGTGGACTGTTCGATGGCGATGGACGGGATGGGCTTCACAAAGGCCCGGGCCTTCACGGGCTGGCCCGTGGAGATCCCGCCCAGGATGCCGCCCGCGTTGTTGGAGAGAAAGCCCTCGGGGCTGATGGGATCGTTGTTCTCGCTGCCGAGCATCCGCGCGGCCCGGCAGCCCGAGCCGATATCCACGCCCTTGACCGCGCCCACGCCCATGAGGGCCGAGGCCAGGCGGGCGTCCAGCTTGTCGAACACCGGCTCGCCCAGGCCCGGAGGCAGGCCCAGGACCTGGATCTCCACCACCCCTCCCAGGCTGTCGCCCTGGCCCTTGACCTCGCGGATGCGCTCCTCGAAGCGGGCCGGGGCCTCGGGGTCCGGGCTGAAGAACGGCCGCTGCTGCGCCCCCTCGGGGTCCAGGACCCGGGCCTCGACCCCGCCCAGCTCCACGGTGTAGGCCAGCACGCTCACTCCCTCGGCCCGCAAAATCTCCTGGGCGATGGCCCCGCCAGCCACGCGGCAGGCCGTTTCCCGTCCCGAGGACCGGCCGCCGCCGCGGTGGTCGCGCAGGCCGAACTTGGCCTGGAAGGTGAAGTCCGCGTGCCCGGGCCGGAACAGGTCCCTGAGCCGGTCGTAGTCCTTGGAACGCTGGTCCGCGTTCTCGATGACGAAGCCGATGGGCGTGCCCGTGGTCTTGCCCTCGAATATCCCCGAAAGCAGGCGCACCGTGTCGGACTCCTTGCGGGCCGTGCCGCCCACGCCCGCGGAGCCGGGCTTGCGGCGGTCCAACTCGGCCTGGATCAGGGACTCGTCCAGGTCCAGCCCGCTGGGGCAGCCGTCCAGGACCCCGCCCAGGGCCGGGCCGTGGGACTCGCCGAAGGTGGTCAGGCGCAGGACCGTTCCAAAGGTGTTGCCGCTCATGTGCGCTCCTCGTTGCTCACTTCCAGCACGTCGTCGGCGTGGCCCAGAAGCACCAGGGTGTCGCCCTTGTCCAACACCTGGTCGGGCTTGGGAACGAAGCTGAAGCGGGTCTCGCCCTCGCGCTTCACGGCCACCACCTGGACCCGGTGGGTGGCGGGCAGGTTCAGGTCGCGCAGGGTCTTGCCGGCCCAATGGGTCACCTTGATCTCCTGCACCAGTACGCCCTCGCCCAGGGGCAGGTAGTCGAGGATGCCGGGCACGGCCATGCGGTGGGCCAGCTGCCGGGCCACGAACTGCTCGGGAAAGACCACGAAGTGCACGCCCAGGCGCTTGAGCACCTTCTCATGCTCCGGGCTGATGGCCTTGACCCAGATGTTCTTGACCCCCAGCTCCTGGAGATTCAGGGCCACCAGGATGCTGGCCTCCATGGACTTGCCGATGGAGACCACCACGTAATCCAGGTTCTGGAAGCCGAGTTGCTCCAGGGCCGCCTTGTCCGTGCCGTCGGCCTGGAAGACCTGGTCCAGCACGGTCTGGGCCCGGCGCACCATGACCTCCTCGGCGTCCACGCCCACGGCCACGTGGCCCAGTTCCTTGACGGACTCGGCCAGGGCGAAGCCGAACTTGCCCAGGCCCACCACGCCCACCTCGATTCTTCTGGCCATGCCCTCTCCACGCCCCTAGCCCAGGGGCAGATCGTTTTCCGGCACCCGGTAGTTCACATCCGTCTGCCAGCTCTGCAGCGCCGACAGGAACCAGATGGGGCCCAGCCGGCCCACGAACATGAGCGCGATGATAACAAGCTTGCCGCCGGTCGTCAGCCGGGGAGTGAGCCCCAGGGACAGGCCCACGGTGCCGAAGGCCGAGATGACCTCGAAAAGATTCTCCAGGAACAGACCCTGGGCCGCGTAGAACGGCTCGGTGCCGCCCTCGGTGACGGTGAGCAGCACGGCCCCGGCCGAGACCAGGAGCGTGGCGAAGATGACCAGGGTGAGCGCCCGGTTCAGGGAGGCCGGGCTCAAGGCGTACCAGCCCACGCGGGTCTGGGAGCGGCCGGTGATCTGGGCCCGGATGAAGCCCACCCAGGCCCGGAAGGTGGTGGTCTTGACGCCGCCCGCGCAGGAGCCCGGCGAGCCGCCGATGAACATGAGCATGAGCATGCAGACCAGGGAAATGTTGGTCATGTGCGCCGGGTCCAGGGTGTTGAATCCGGCCGTGCGGCAGGTCACGGACTGGAACATGCAGGCCAGCAGGGTCTCGGACCAGGTGCCGTGACCCTCGCCGCCGAGCATCTCGGCCCCGAACAGGAACAGCCCGCCGCCCAGGGAGAGCAGCAGGCTCGTTTCCAGGACCAGGCGGGTGTGCCAGGTGAGCAGATGGGAGCGCCGCCGCAGGCCCTTGCGCCCCAGGGTCGCCACCTTCCTGGCCAGGAAGCCCAGCTCGTTGAGCACGTAAAAGCCCAGGCCGCCCAGGGTGATCAGGAGCATGATCACCAGGTTCACGCCCCAGTGCCCGCGCCAGGCCATGAGGTTGTCGGGAAACAGGGAGAATCCGGCGTTGCAGAAGGCCGAGACCGCGTGGAACAGGGCCGCGAAGGCCGGGAAGCCCTCGGGGTCGGCCAGGTGCAGGAGCAACGCGCCGGTGAACTCCACGGCCAGGGTCCCCAGGACCACGCGCAGCAGGAAGCGGCCCAGGTGGAAGGAGGGGTCGTGCATCAGGCTCTGGCCCACGGCGATGCGGTCGGTGAGGCTCACCCGGCGTCCCAGGAGGTACACGGCCAGGCTCGTGTAGGTCATGATGCCCAGGCCGCCGAGCTGGATGAGCAGGAGGATGGCGCAGTGGCCGAAGCGGGAGAACTGGCCGCCGGTGTCCACCGCGGTGAGGCCCGTGACGCAGACCGCGGAGGTGGCCGTGAACAGGGCGTCCACCCAGGCGATGTCCTGTCCCTGGAGGCTCACCTCGAGAGACAGGACCACGGACCCGGCCAGGATGACTCCGGCAAACATCCAGATGGGCAGCCAGAAGGGCAGGAAGGCCTTGGAACGGCGCATGCCGGGGTTGTACCCCGAGTCCGCGCCGCGGGCAACCGGGCCCGGCGGGACGGAAGGGGAACGGGCGAGGCCTTCGCCCGCTCCCCTCCGGATCAACCGGCCGGAACTACTTCTTGGCGGCCTTGGCCGGGGCCTCGGCGGGCTTCTTCTCCATCACCTCGGCGGCGGGCTTGGCGGCCGGGACAGCGGCCTCGGCGGCCTTGCAGCACTCCTCGGCCGGGGCCGGGGCGGACTTCCAGGACAGCTCCAGCACGAACTTGGACTTGTCCTTCTTCTGCTTGGCCACCACCTCGAGCTCGATCATGTCCGGCGGGGTCAGGGTCACGGACTCCTCGCCGTGCTGCACCAGGATGGACCCGGACTTGAGGCCTTTGACCAGGTCTTCCAGGTACTTGATGGCTTCCTTGGTCTCCACGTACTGCTCGATTTCCAGCTTGCATTTTTCCTTTTCCATGACGCGCTCCTTTGGGAATGTGTCGTTCCTCTGCAGATGACGCCCGCCTCAGGCCAGGGAGAGCAGGGCTTGGGCCAACAATGTGGGATCGATGCGCGGCGCGCTTTCCGGCGTGATCAGGCGCAGGTCCAGGACCTGCACCCCGCGCCGGCCCAGGGCCGCTGCGTCCAGCTTGCCGCGGTACGCTCCATTCCGGGAATCCCAGAGCACGAACTGGAGCACGTCCGCGGCCTTCACGTGCTTCGGGTCGTCGCGGCGCAGGGCCCGCAGCAGGACCTCCACCTGGCCGCCCAGGTCCAGGCCCAGGGTCTCGGGATCATGGCCCGTGCTCGGCACATAGACCTTGGGGCAACGGGCCCGGGCCACGGCCCGGGCCACGCCCCGGGGCAGGAGATCGGCCAGCAGGCTCGTGTAGAAGCTGCCCGGGGCAAAGCAGATGAGGTCGGCCGAGGCGATGAGTTCGCGCATCTTGGTGCGGATGGGGACCTCGGCGCGCTGCTCCGCGTCCAGGGACGAGGACAGGAACAGTTCCGCGATGGGGCTGTCCAGGGGCGGACATTCCTTGCCCGTGAGCCGGTGCTGTCCCAGGACCACCCGGCCGTCGGCCAGGCGCGCGCCCAGGTGCAGGTGCTTGTTGACCACGGGCCGGACCTCGCCCCGGGCCTGCACCAGCCGGGAAAAGATGTAGATGACCTGGTCGAAGAACCGGCGGTTCATGAGGTAGCCCGCGGTGAGCACCAGGTTGCCGATGCTCGCTCCGCGCAGGTCGAAGTCCCCGGGCATCTGCTCCAGGAAGGTGGCCAGGTGGTTGCGGATGATCTTGCGCATGGGGTCCGGGATGCCGGCCACCAGCGGGTGGCGGCCCTGGACCATGCGGGCCAGCTGGGCTTCCAGGTCCCGGCCGTCGGCCGGGAAGCGGTGGGCGAACAGGGCCACGACCTCGTGGTTGCCGCGCAGGGTCGTGTCGGCCAGGTCCATGATCCGGGCGCGCACGTCGCCGATGGCCGGCATCTGGAAGGCCTGGCGGATCTTGGCCGAGCTGCCGCCGGAATCGAACGGCGTGATCACGTGGATGGAGTTGTGGGTGAAGTCCACCAGCCGCCGGGACAGCCCGCGCAGGGCCGTGCCGCCGCTGAAAAAGAGCAGACGCGGCCCCAGCTCCGGGGCCTTCTGGAACCGGGCCACCTGGAGGGC
>DFYP01000118.1:6623-33597 GCA_002382645.1 Desulfovibrio sp. UBA4079
AGGTCGCGGCGCTGGGCCGGGTCCACCAGGCGGGCCGTGACCGCCCCGGCACCGCGGCGCCAGTTGAGGATGACCAGGCCCTGCATGGGCGCGGTGAGCAGGAAGCGGCCCGGGCCGAAGCACTCCTCCACCAGGGCGTCGTACTTGTGCTCCAGCCTCCAGAGCTCCTCCGGGGCCATGCGCTCGAAACGCGCCCGGTCCTCCGGGGCCACGATGCGGGCCAGGTCCGGGTTGTTCAGGGCCGTGCCCGGGTTGATGCGCGGCTGCTTGGCCACCCCGTGCATGCGCAGGCCGCGGCCGTCGCGCTCCACAAGCATGCGGTCGTTGGAGACAAAGGTCAGGCCCCGGCTCATGAGGTGCAGGGCCAGGGTGGACTTGCCCATGCCCGAGAACCCGGCCAGGCAGAGGCCCGCCCCGTCGCGGGCCACGCCCGAGGCGTGCCCCAGGAGGCAGCCCTGGTTGAGCAGGAACTCGATGTGCCGGTTGTTGATGAAGTTGACCACCTGGTTGGCGTTGGCCGCGCACGGCCCCACGCAGGCGTTCTCGCCCTGGCCGAAGACGAAGACCATGCCCGTGAGGCGCTTGCGCACCACCCGGCCGCCCTCGATGTCGAGGTACTCTTCCTTGATCCTGGTCTTGCCCGGGTCCGGGGCCTTCTCCACGTAGGACAGCCCCCAGTCCGGGGCCGCGCCCTCGTGCACGGTGATGCGGATGTCGGCCGGTCCCGGGGCCACGGTGAAGCTGGAAAAATAGCGGGCCAGTTCGTCGCGCAGGGAGGACTCGCTGGTGCGGCACTCCAGGGAGCAGGAGCCCAGGTCCAGGTGCAGGGAGTGTTCCGCGGGCAGGTCGCGGCGCAGGGCCGCCACCAGGTCGGCGCGGCAGGCGGTCATGGGCGCATCCTCGCCAGGACGTGGTCGGCGTAGAGCCCCGCGGCGTCCAGGCCCCGGGCCTCGAGCAGGCCGCGGAAGCCGCCAAAGGCCGAGACCTCGAAGACATACGGTCCATCGTCGGTGAGAGCCACGTCCACGCAGGTGAAGTCCAGGCCGAAGAGGTCCTGGGCCTTCTTGGCCAGGCCGATGATCCCGGCCGGGGGGTCGAAGGGCGCGTACTTGCCGCCCGAGACCGTGGTGGTGTTCCAGGCCCCGTTCTGCGTGCAGCGGGCGTAGGTGGTCAGATACTCCCCACCCAAAAACGTCACGCCCAGGTCCCGGCCGCGCAGGTCCACGGTCTTCTGGATATACATGATGGGGAACTCCCGGGCGTAGTCCTCGATGATCCTGCGGGCCTCGGGGCCGGGCCTGAGCACGAACATGCCCCGGGCCTTGGAGGTGTACAGCGGCTTGAACACGGCCTCGCCGTATTCCTCCACCGCGGCCAAGGCCTGGTCCACGTCCTCGGTGATGCTCGTGGGCGGCATGGGGATGCCCGCGGCCTGGAGCGTGATGGTGCAGGACAGCCGGTCCAGGACCCGCAGGATGCGCAGGGGGTCGGAGAGCACCGGCAGGCCGCGCTCGGACAGGAAGCGCAGGATCTCCAGGCGGTCCAGCAGGTCCGGGGAGTAGCGCGCGCCGATCTTCTTGATCACCAGGCCGTCCAGCCGGGAGAGGTCCGTGTCCTCGAACAGGGCGCGGCCCGAGGGCAGATCCAGCCGGATGCGCTCGGGCTCCACCAGGAGCCGGTAGCCGGTGCGCTGGGCCAGCGCGTCGGCCAGAAGTTCCGAGGACCAGCCGTCCTTGGTGCCCACAACGCCGATTTTCATGCCGTATCCTTTCCGGTTGTGCGCTTCAGGAATAGAGCACGTCCACGGGCAGCTCGAAGGATTCCCAGGGCTGATCCTTGTGCCGCAGGAACTTCTCCAGGAGGTAGACGCCCCGCAGGTACATCTCCTCGGCGAAGTCGTGGTTCATCTCGAAGCGGGTGGAGGTGTAGAACGAGCGGGCCAGGGCCAGGCAGAGCCGGGCCTGGAAGGTGGCATCGCCATGCTCCGCGGCCCACTGGGAGGCAAAGGCGTGCATCCGCGCGATCATCTGGTTGAGCCGCTCGCGGATCTCCGGGCTGAACACCGGGACCCGGAAGTTGGAGACCAGGAACACGGACACGTCCTGGAGGAAGTCGCCGCGGCCCGAGCGGTAGAGATCGATGAAGTGGATGCGTTGCTTGGCGTGGTTGTAAACGATGTTGTTCAGGTTGAAGTCGCCGTGGTTGAAGACCGTGGCCGGCGCGAAGAGCCCGCTCTCCAGGTCCCGGCAGGCGGCCAGAATCTCCTCGGTGGAGAGGATGGAGGTCTCGCCGATGCCGCGGTGGGCGCGCTTGAACCCGGGATGGACCTGGAGCACGGAATCCAGGCGCGCGCTGAGCTGGCGCATGCTCGCCGAGGGCGCGGGCGCGGCCACCAGGGTGGTCTTCCAGATCTCGGCCAGGGTCTCGCGCACCACGAACCAGGCGTTCTCGATGGTCTCCTCGCTGGCCGTGAGCAGGACCTCGTCCAGGGTGCAGCCGGAGAGGAACTCCACGAGCATGGAGGCGTTCTCGCCGTCCTCGTGGTAGCTGAAGATCTTGGGCCCGAGCCCGGGATAGATGCTGGCCCAGGACTCGATGTTCTCCTTCTCGCGGCGGATCTTGTGGACGTTGCCCTCCTTGAAGATGCTGCCCTGGGCCGGGTCCACGCGCTGGTCCTTGGCGCTCACGCGGCTGATGCGGCAGCCCGAGCGCGAGCCCCAGATGGACTGGAAGTCGATCTCCGAGAGCGGCGCGTTGATCCCGCTCTTGCTCAAGGTCTGCTGCAGGGCCTGGAACTGCTCGATCTTGATCTTCTCGCCGATGATCGCGAAGATGAGCGCCTCGCCCACGTTCAGCAGGGAATCCCCGATGCGCTCCAGATAGCGGATGATGAACAGGGCCGTGATGAGGTCCTCCACGTGGAGGCCCGTGCGCAGCTCGGCCATGATCCGGTCGAAGTTCTTCTTGTACATCCGGTCCAGCTCGAACTCCGCCCGGCAGATGGTCAGGGCCCCGGAGAGGTCGCCCTTCTCCCGCGAGGGCTGGATCAGGGCCAGGCACTCCAGGATGTGGTCGATCATCTCCTTGTATTCAAAACGGCCGAGGAAGGCGGGATCGTGGAAATAGCCCACCTGGCGCACGATGTTCACGCAGAAGTCCGCGATGCGCTCCAGGTTCACGCAGATGATCTGGGCCGAGCGGATCTGGTTGATGGCCTGCTTGGACAGGTCCTTCTCCCGGTGGATCGTGGAGAAGCACTTGTTCTCGATGATGTTCTTGAGGTTGTCGATGTAGTCGTCGCGGGACACGATCTTGTCGTACAGGGCGTGCGAGGGCGCGCCCAGGAACTCCCGGGACGACTGCAACTGATTGGATACCTCCAGGACGAGAAACCTGAAGTTCTCGCCGAGGCCTTCAATGGGCTGCATCATGGGGTCACGAGGAGATGGAGATGATCTCTCCGACCTTCAACGCCTCGCGCTTGCTCTCCTTCCAGGCGATGGACATGTTGAGCTTGCCGCCGTCGGACTTCTTCTTGGCCTTGACCGAGAATTTCAGCAGGTTTGCGGGATGGAGCACGATCTCCTGGCCCTCGGTGGAGAGGATGACCCGGCCCTTGTCGATGCCGTCAATGACGGACTGGAGGTAGTCCCGGATGGTCTTGGGGTCCTGCAGGGACTCGAAGGTGAATTTCTCGTCGCCCATGCGTGGCTCCTTGCCGCGGCTCAGCCGTCGAGCCGGTTTTTGTATTCCCGAATGATCCCGGCCTTGTCCATTCCGGCCAGGATGAGCTGCTTGCCAATGGACAGGTCGTCCCAGGCGGGCTGGAGGCCCACCTCGCGCTCGGCCTTGAGCCCGTCCTGATACTCCGGCTCCTTGACCTTCTCGCCCATGTGCGTGTCGTCGCCCATGAACACCAGGAAGCGCCGGGCCGAGGGCCGCAGGGCGGACTGGGCCGCGTTCTTGCGGTTGACCACGCCGATGAGGAACTCGGTGTAGCGCTGGGACTGGGGGTTCCAGACCTCGAAGCCGTCCACGTCGTAGTCCGCCAGGAGGATGGGCCAGAACTGCTCCGGGTGGGGCACCACCACGCAGCCGCCCAGGGCCCGGGTCTCCTCGATGATCTCCGTGGTGCGGTAGAAGTAGCCCAGGGAGAAGCCCTCCTTGACCAGCTGCTTGACCGCCTTGAGAAAGGCCTGGGCCTTGTTGATGATCCCGTCGCCATACCGCGGCCGCAACGTGTCGAAGAAGTTGCGCACGAGCTTGTTCTTGATGGCGTCCGGCGGAATCCGGTCGTGGTGCTGCTCCAGGAGCTTCTCGATCTTGAGCGCATAGGCCCGCACGAACTCCACCAGGGCGGCGTCCGCGCCGGTCTCGCGGGCGGCCTCGTCGAGCCGCTCGGCATGGGGCCGGGTGAGCGTGGCCAGGAAGTCGAAGAGCTGGGAGGAGCGGTACTGGAAGGTGTGCGCCAGCATGGAGCGGAGCACCCCGGCGTTCTCGCCGCGCAGGCGGCTCTCGTGGAAGTGCAGGAGGAGCTGGACCTTCTGGTTGAAGCCCCGGGAATAGCAGTCCACCTCCACCCCGGCGTACGGCCCCCAGTGCAGGAGCACGTTGTGCTGGGTGGGGATGATGAGCTCCTCCTCGCGCTGGGGGAAGGCGGCCTCGATGCGCCGGGCGATGAGCTCCAGGGGCACGAACTCCGGGTGCCAGTGGGTGGCCAGCACGCTGTGCTCGCGGGGATAGGAGCGCGGCGGATTGACGACCCGCTCCACCTGCTCCGGGGTCAGGTCCTCGGCAATGACCCGGAAGAAGATCTCCTGGTCCTGCTCGCTGATCTCCGGGGAGACCTCCTCCGGGGATTCGCAGGCCCGCACGTCTCCGCGGCCTCCGCGCACGAGCTGCATGTTCTTCTTGGCGTCCATGGAACCTACTTGTAGCGGGCGTGGCACTGGACCTTGACCCGGTCCAGCTCGACGCAGGCCCGTTTCAGGCCCGCCAGATCGCCGCGTCCCAGGGCCTGGCGGAACTGGGCCAGGGCCGCGGCATAGGGCGCGTAGTATTCGTCGCCCTTGCCCGAAAAAATCATCATGAGTTCGGACTCGGCCAGAAACGCCGCGGCCGCGGTCTCAACAGGCAGGGACCCGGCGGCCACGGCTTCCTGCACGGCCTTCCAGGAGGATTTCAGGCGCTTTTTCAGCGAGCCGTACTTGGGGCGGCCCGGGGCGGCCTTGGCCGGGGTCTTGCCCGGGGCCCGGGATAGGGCCGGAGCCGCTGGCTCCTCGTGTCTGGCCTTGACCTTGACCACGGTGCGGCCGGCCTTGTGCTTGACCTCGATCTTGAGCTTGGCTGCGCCCCGGATCTCGGCGCCGTCCAGGGTCCCGCCCGGCTTGCCCTCCAGGTTGGCGGCCAGGTCGCGGAACAGCTGGGGCAGGCCCGCGGGGGTCAGGGAGACCTCCACCTTGGATTCGCGGGAAGCGGCCTTGCTCGGCGGGTTCGTCACTGTGGGCATGTTCCCTTTCCCGGCGCTCCAGGGACTCCGGCGGTGTGCCGGCTGCGGGAGCAGCTGTTGGAAGGAAATCTAGCCCAGGGGCGGGACAGGGGCGTGACGCAGCGGTGACGATTGGGTGACAATGCGCCTGGAAGGCGTCCGGAACAGGCGGGGATCGCGGCTGTTTTACAGGACCGTCACCCAAGGCCCAGGGCGGTCACGGCCTGCCGGAGCAGGCCCTCCGGGGCCAGGGCGGCGTCGAGTATCGCGTGGGCCACGGATTCGTACAGCGGGGCGCGCTGGGCCAGGACCTCGGCCACCTCCTCGGTGAGCGGCCGTCCCGTGAGCGAAGGCCGCTGGGCCTCGGCCGGGTCCCGGGCCAGGCGGCCGGCCAGCAGGACGGCGTCCCCGCGCAGGTAGAGCACCCTGCCCCGGGCCAGGAGCTCGCGGTTGCGGGGCCGCAGGACGATCCCGCCGCCGCAGGCCACCACCCGGCCGGGCGCGCGGTCCACGGCCTCCAGGATGCGCGTCTCCTCGTCGCGGAAGGCCTCCCAACCGCGTTCGGCCACGAAGTCCGCGATGCTCCGCCCCCATTTCTGGAGGAACAGGGCGTCGGTGTCCGCGAAGCCGCGGTCAAGCCGCTGCGCCAGGGCCAGGCCCAGGCTGGTCTTGCCGCTGGCCCTGGGGCCCACGAGATAGATGGTGGGTTCCATGGCCCACGACACTAGGCCAAGCCCGGCCCGGACGCAACGTCCGCGCCCTTTGCTTCCGGACCGATCCCTGCTATCAAGCGGCCAACTCACACAGCGAGGCATCCATGAAGACAGCTATTTTCGGCTTCTCCGGCTCCGGCAAGACCGACCTGTTCGCGGCCCTGGCCGGGGAAAAGGCCGCCCAGGCGGGCAACCGGGCCATGGTCAAGGTGCCCGAGCCCCGGCTGGAGCCCCTGGCGGCCCTGTTCAGCCCCAAGAAGGTCACCTACAGCGAGATCGAGTACCTGGACATCCCCGGCGGCGGGGGCAAGGGCACGGGCCTGGGCGAGCGCGTGCTCAACGAAATCCGGCCCTACGACTGCCTGCTGGGCGTGCTGGACGCCTTTTCCGGCCTGTCCGACCCCAGGCAGCAGTGGCAGGCCTGCGAGGCCGATCTGCTCGTCTCGGACCTGGCCGTGGTGGAGAAGCGCCAGGAGCGCCTGGTCCTGGACAAGCGCAAGAGCAAGGATCTGGTCAATCCCAAGGAAGAGGAGTTCCTGGAGCGCTGCAAGGCCCTGCTGGAGGGCGAGAAGCCCCTGCGCAGCGACCCGGATGTGGCCAATGAGCCCGTGCTGCGCGGCTTCCGCTTCCTCTCGGCCAAGCCCGTGCTCTACGCCTGGAACTGCACCGAGTCGGACTTCGCCACCTTCCAGGTCCCGGCCGAGGCCACGGGCCAGACCCATCTGGCGGTCTCGGCCAAGCTCGAGCGGGAGCTGGCCCAGATCACGGACCCGGCCGAGCGCGAGATGTTCTTCGCCGACCTGGGCATCACGGAATCCGTGCTGGACCGGGTCATCGCCCGGACCTACCGGCTCCTGGGGCTCATCTCCTTCCTCACGGCCGGGCCCGACGAGGTGCGCTCCTGGGCCGTACGCAAGGGAGCCAAGGCCCCGGAGGCCGCCGGGGTCATCCACTCGGACTTCCAGAAGGGCTTCATCCGGGCCGAGGTGCTCGGCTGGAACGACTTCCTCACGGCCAAGGACTTCAAGAAGGCCAAGGAACTGGGGCTCACCCGCCTGGAAGGCAAGGAATACGTGGTCGCCGACGGCGACATCATCGAGTTCCGCTTCAACGTCTAGGCCCGCCCCGCCTTGAGCAGGGCCGGGCTTTGCCGTAGCATGGCCCCATGCCCGTGTCCTCCGCCACTCCCCTGTTCCAGAACGGCGTTCTGGCCGACGTGGTCGCGCGCGTGGACGGCAAGGACCGCCGCCTCTGGGGCCGCGGCGGCCGGGCCGCCGAGGAGGCCCTGACCCGGGACGCGCTGCGGACCCCGGGCCTGCCCGTGTTCCTGGGCGCTGGCCTGGGCGCGGGCCTGGACCTAGCCCTGGCCCAGGACCGCGTTCCCCTGGCCGTGGTGGACCGCGAACGCGCCATCCTGAAGGTGAGCGGCTGCGTCGAACGCCTTGCCGGAAGGCCGGAGATCCTCTGGCTCGACCAGGCCGATCCCCGGGACGTGCTGGCCCGCCTGCGGCGCTGGCAGGAGGAGCACGGCCACGCGGCCCTGGCCCCCGTGGCCCCGCCCTTCTACCAGCGCCTGGACCGCGCCTACTACGGGGCCCTGCGCCAGGCCCTGTCCGAGCCCGCGCCCGCGGCCGGGGATTTCTTCCAGCGCATGGCCTACGCCAGATTCAGCGGCCCCCTGCCCCGGGTCCTGGTCCTGGGCAGCCGCTACTTCATCATGGGCGAGGTGCTGGAGGCCCTGACCCGGCTGGGCGCGCCCTTCCGACTCCTCAACCTGCACACGCCCCGGGACGGCGCGGCCTACTGCGCGGACCTGCTCACGGCCGTGGCCGATTTCCGGCCCGACCTCATCCTCACCGTGAACCACCTGGGCTTCGACCGCTCCGGGGCCCTGGCCGAGCTCCTGGAGCGCCTGCGGCTGCCCGCGGTGTCCTGGTTCGTGGACAACCCGGGCCTGACCCTGGTCCTGTTCGAGAACGCTCGTTCGCCCTGGGTCCTCCTCTGCGCCCACGACGCCGACGACGCGGCCCGGCTCCGGGCCGAGGGCTTCCCCCACGTGCTCCACCTGCCCCTGGCCACGGACCCGCACATCTTCCATCCCCAGGTTCCCGGGCGGCCGGGCTGGGGCTTCGACGTGTCCTTTGTGGGCGATTCCAAGACCCAGCTCGTGGCCGAGCGGCTCAAGACCGGCCGCTTCCCCCGGCCCCTGCTCCTGGCCTTTCGCGAGGTCGCGCGCACCTTCCTGGAGACCCCGGACCGGGACCTGCGCCGCCATCTGGAGGAACGCCACCCCGAGACCGCGGCCCTGGCCGAGGCCCTGCCGGAAGTCGAGCGCCGGTCCTGGTTCCGGAGCCTGGTCCTGCGCGAGGCCAGCCGCCTCTACCGTCTGCGCTGCGTGCGCGAACTGCTGCCGTTCGCCCCGGCCATCGCCGGGGACCGGCACTGGCTCCGGGCCCTGCGCGGGCCCGCGGCCTGGACCTGGCTCAGGCGGCTGGACTACTACGAGGATCTGCCCGCGCTGTACATGGCGAGCAAGGTGAACTTCAACTGCACCAGCGCCCAAATGAAGGGCGCGCCCAACCAGCGGGTGTTCGACGTGCCCGCCTGCGGCGGCTTCCTGCTCACGGACCAGCGGGACCAGGTGGCGGAGCTGAGCGAGCCGGGACGCGAGGTGGTCTTCTACCGGGAACCCGGGGAGATCGGGGAACTCGTGCGCCACTACCTGGGCAACGAGACCGCGCGGCAGCGGGTGGCCCAGGCCGCGCGGGCCAGGGTCCTGGCCGAGCACACCTACGAACAGCGGCTCACAACGCTCTTCGCCGCGGCCCGCCGCATCTTCGCCTGAGCCTACAGGCCGCCGAAGCGCTCGGCCCAGGCCTTGTCCAGGGCCTCGCCGTATTCCTCGGGAATCTCCGGAACCGCCGACACGCCCAGGGCCCCGAAGGACAGGGAGGCCTTGCCCAGGTGGGTGCCCACGATCTTGGCCTGGAACGCCTCGGGCAGCCGGGACACGTCCACGGCCGGGAAATCGCCCCAGGCCTTGGGCTGGAACTTGGACAGCTGGGCCTCGGGCGAGAGCACCAGGTCGGCCACCAGCATGGCCCCGGGCTTGTTGGCGGCGTTGGCCGGAATGGCCAGGAAGCGCAGGTGGTACAGGGAATTCTCCAGGACCGTGGTGCGCACCGTGTCCTTGTAGGTCCCGGCCAGGATGCTTCCCTGGGCGTGCAGCGGCTCAAAGGACATGGCCATGTCCAGCTCGCCCCTGGCGAAGAGCGCGGCCAGTTCGGCGGCGTCCTTGGGGTATTCCCGGCCCTTTTTCCAGAGGTAGGGCGTCAGCTCGCGCAGGTAGGACCAGAGCAGGGGGAAGCGCTCCCGGGCCAGGTCCGCGTTGAACGGGATCATGTACTGCTGGTGCCCGCCGCTCACGGCGAACAGGGCCTGGCGCAGGAAGGCCGAGCCCACGGGATCGCCCGGCCGGGGATAGGTGAACCGGCCCGGATGGTCCCGGGCCCACTCCAGCAGGGCGGCGAAGCCCTCGGGCGGGTTCTTGACCCGGACCGAGTCGTACTCGAAGACGAACTGCTCCCAGCCCCAGGGCGACTCGAAGCCCTCGGTGGCCAGGCCGAAGTCCTGGGAGGCCAGGGTCTGGTTCACGTAGGCCTGGAAATTGGGCAGCTTGCCCGCGAACGGCCCGAACAGGGCCCCGGCCTGCCGGAGCGTGCGGAAGACCCGTCCGAAGCTCCAGACCAGGTCCAGGTCGCCCGTGGGCCGGTCCTTGGCCGCCAGAATCCCGGCCACCATCTCTTCCGGCTCCCGGGGCACCAGCTCCAGGGTCAGGCCGTAGCGGCGCTTGGCCTCGGGCGCCAGCCAGGCCTCCACCCAGCGGGCCGCGGCCTGCTCGCTTGCCGGCAGGGCCAGGCGCACGGTGCTTTCCCGGGCGGCCTCCACGGCGGCCGAAAAGTCCTTGGCCCGCCAGTCCACCCCGGGCGCCACGGGTTCCGCCGGGGGCAGGACGGTTTCCGCCGCAGGCGGGGCGGCCTCCTCCTTGGGCTTGGCGGGTTCCTCCTCCCGGGAGCAGGCCGCCAGGGCGAGGAGCAGGACGAAAAGGACTACGGCGCGTCGCATGGGTGTCTCCTTGGAGGGCCGGGCCGCCTCAGCCCTTCCGGGGCTTGGGCGGCAGGCTGCAGGATTCGGAACAGCAGGTGCCGAAGAGAAAGCCGCAGTAGGTGTGGAAGATGCGGGTGAGCCGCTCCCGCTGCTGCGCGGTGAGGGGCTTGCGCTCCACCGGGCGGGTGCGGGCCATGAGCTCGTCCCAGGCCGGGACCGCGCCCATGCCCTGGGCCAGGACCTGGCCCGTGGCCGTGTCCAGGAGCGCGGCCTGCATGGTGTCCGTGACCAGGGCCAGGGGCACCGGGCCGCCGGGGAAGAGCCGGGCCGCGGCCACGGTCTCGCGCTCGTACGAGCCCACGTCCCCGGCGCTGAAGATCACCAGGAGCGCGGGCCGGTCCTCGGGATCCAAGGCCACCAGGTCCACGCTCCGGGAATACTGCTCCCCGTCCACCTCGTAGGGCAGTTCCACCTTGGCCCGCAGGCGCTCCCGGGGGTAGCCGCGCTCCTCCACCAGAAGCCGCGCCAGGGCCTGGCGGAACTCCTCGTAGGTGGTCTCCTCGATCTCCTCGCCGGAGAGATAGTCGCGCAGCGTGCCGCCCAGGCTCGTTTCGTGCATGGCCCTGGCATAGCACGAAGCCGGACCGGAACCAAGACTGGCGCACTGCCCCCTCCCCTGCTCCGGAAAAACAAAGGGGGCCGTGCGGCCCCCTTGTTCGTTCTGCGGATCGGATCCCTCTAGTGCATGAGCCCCTGGCCCGCGGCGATGGCGAACTCGAAGAGCGGCGCCGGGATCATGCCCAGGACCAGGACCACGGCGGCCAGAAGCCCTGCGCCCACCACGCTGAACGCGCTGGTGTCCGGGGCCGCGCCCTCGGTCAGGGTGTCCTCGGTGTAGGCGTGGCGCACCAGGGACAGGTAGTAGTAGATAGCGAAGGCGCTGTTCACGGCGAGCGTGATGACCAGCCAGTTGTAGCCCTGGTTCCAGGCCGCGGTGATCAGGAAGAACTTGCCGATGAAGCCCACGGTGGGCGGCAGGCCCACCAGGGCGAAGGCCCCCACGCCCAGGGAGAAGGCCAGGGAGGGGGCGCGCTTGTACAGGCCGTTCAGGTCGTCGAGCTGGAGGTTGCGGCCGTCCGAGGCCACCCGGCTGATGACCCAGAAGGCCAGCAGGTTCATGGCCACGTAGGCCAGGGCGTAGAAGGCCGCGGCTGCCAGGCCCTGGGCCGTGCCGGCCACGAGTCCGACCATGACGTAGCCAGCGTGGGCCACGGAGGAGAAGCCGAGCATGCGCTTCACGTCCTTCTGGGCCAGGGCGCAGAGGTTGCCGAAGGTCATGGAGATGGCGCCCAGCCAGGCCAGGGTCGTGGTGATCTCCAGGCCGGGCTTCAGGAGCGTGGCCAGGCGCACCAGGATGACCACCGCGCCGAGCTTGGGCAGGGTGGCCACGTAGGCCGCGGTCTCGTTGCTGGTGCCCTGGTAGACGTCCGGGCACCAGAAGTGGAACGGGAACAGGGCCAGCTTGTAGAACATGCCGGCCAGGAACAGGGACAGGCCCACCACGGCCATGGGCGCGTCGGCCCAGGCCCAGGACTTGGTGGCCAGGGCCGCGATGTAGGTGGTCTGCTGGGAGGCCAGGACGTAGGACAGGCCGTAGAGCGCCAGGGCCGTGGCCACGGCGCCGAACAGGATGTACTTGATGCCGGCCTCGGCCGCGCCCTTGTCGTGGGCCCGCAGCGGGATGAGCGTGTACAGGCTGTAGGAGGACAGCTCCAGGGCCAGGTAGATGGTGAACAGCTCCGTGGCCGAGGACAGGATCATCAGGCCCCAGGCCGAAAGCGCCAGGAACATGTAGTAGTCGCTGCGCTTCTCGCCCTCCAGGGTGGGCTGGCGCGTGGCGTTGAGCACGGCCACGAAGAACCCGGCGGCGATGGTGATCTTGAAGAACTGGGAGAGCGCGTCCAGCTTGTAGACGTCGTAGAACATGACGCCGCTGGACTTGAACGAGACGATGGACACGAACAGGCCCAGTCCCGCAAAGAACGGCAGCCATCTTTCCACGTGGGGCTCCCAGTCCCTGTTGCCGAGGCTCTGGATGAACAGAGCCATGATCAGCAGAAACTGGAACAGTTCCGGTACGACGAGAGTCGGGCTGAAGTTCACGTCCGCCACTCCCTAGTTCTTCGCCGCCGCGACGCCGAAGAGCGCGCGGGCTGCGGTTTGCATCGGATGCTCATCCACCGACTGGGCCACCTGCTTGCGCGAGTGGTAGTCGGCCAGGAGCTTCTCGACGGAGGGATCGATCATCCGGAAGAAGACGTTGGGGGCCAGGCCGATGTAGAAGACCATCACGGCCGGGACGAGCAGGTAGACCCACTCCCGGGTGTTCAGATCCTTCCAGGTCTTGGCCGAGGACGGGGTGCCCCAGGCCAGCTTGAGCCCCACCCGGAACATGTAGGCCGCGGCCAGCAGCGCGCCGGGCACGATGAGGAGGCCCACCAGCAGGCTGTTCTGGAACGCGCCCACGAAGACCAGAAGCTCGCCCACGAACCCGTTGGTGCCCGGAAAGCCGAACGAGGCCAGGGAATACAGGCCCCAGAAGAACATGAAGGCCGGCAGGTACTTGCCCAGGCCCAGGTTCTTGGAGATGTCGCGGCTGTGGCTGCGCTCGTAGACCGTGCCGATCATCATGAACAGCCCGCCGGTGACGATGCCGTGGTTGAGCATCTGGAACAGGGCCCCTTCCACGCCGCGCAGGTTGAACAGGAAGATGCCCAGGGTCACGAAGCCCATGTGGCCCACCGAGGAGTAGGCGATCAGCTTCTTGATGTCGCTCTGGCCCAGGGCCACCGCGCCGCCATAGAGGATCGAGGCGATGGAGATGGCGATCATCATGGGCGCGAAGTACTCGCTGGCCGCCGGGGTCAGCGGCAGGCAGAAGCGCAGGAAGCCGTAGGTGCCCATCTTGAGCAGGATGGCCGCCAGGATGACCGAGCCCGCCGAGGGCGCCTGCACGTGCGCCGCCGGAAGCCAGGTGTGGAACGGGAACATCGGCACCTTGATGGCGAAGGCCAGGGCCATGGCCAGGAAGCACCAGAACTGGAAGCGGAAGCTGAAGGTCTGCTGCATGAGCTCCGGAATGGAGAAGGTGCCGCCCTCGATGCGGAAGGCGACGATGGCCACCAGCAGGAGCGTGGACCCGGCCAGGGTGTACAGGAAGAACTTGATGGAGGCGTACTTGCGCTCGTCGCCGCCCCAGACCGCGATGAGCAGGTACATGGGGATGAGCATGGCCTCCCAGAAGACATAGAACAGGACGAGGTCCATGGCCGTGAACACGCCCACGCAGGCTGCCGTCATGAACAGCAGACAGAAGTGGAATTCCTTGATCCGCTTGGAGATGTAGGTCCACGAGCAGAGCACGCACAAGGGCAGGGTGAAGAGCGTCAGCCAGATCATGAGAATGCTGATGCCGTCCACGGCCAAGTGGTACTCAAGGCCCCACTGCGAGACCCAGGCGATGCGCTCCACGAACTGGAAGTCCGCGCTGAACTTGTAGGTCGCAAGCGGAATCGCCAGGATGATCTCGAAGATGGAGGCGGCCAATGTGTATCCCCGCACCACTGCCTCGCCGCGGATGATGAACAGGCCCGCGGCGGCCAGAAGCGGGAAGACGACCAGACTGCTCAGAACCGGATAGCCGTAGTCCAACACAGCAACTCCGTTACGTTTGCCGGTCTAACCGAAGTACCAGACCAGTCCGAACACACACAGCGCCAGCACGGCGGCCAAGGCCAGGTAGTCCTGGAGGCTGCCGTTCTGGACCTTGGCTCCCACGCGTCCCACATTGCGGACCGTATAGGCCGAGCCGTCCACCACCGTATCGATTCCCTTCTTGTCGAACCAGACCGTGCCCGCCGCCAGGAGCAGCAGACCGCGCAGCCCGCCGGCCCGGTAGGCCTCGGTCCAGCGGTCGTCGATCCAGGCGATGGGCTTGCACACGAGACGCAGCACGCCCTTGCCGATGAGGCGGTAGAAGTAGTCGAAGTCCAGGTTGAGCTTGGCGTGCGGGGTGATGACCTCCCGCAGGACGTAGAAGGCCAGGCCCGAGAAGCTCAGCAGCAGGAGGGCCTGGAGCACGTGCCAGGCGGTCCAGGGCACATACTGCTCTTCCACGTGGAACGGCAGGTAGTGGTAGAGCATCTGGGGGTAGAGGCCCTGGGCGATGCACAGGCCCGCGGCCAGGGCCATGCCCACGTACATGTTCGCCGGGATGGGCTTGAGCTTGATCTCCCAGTTGGTGGGCTTGCGGCCCCAGAAGGCGAAGTACGGCAGCTTGATGCCCACCGAGATGAACGTGCCCACCGCCGCGATCTCCAGGCCCAGGGCCAGGATGGTCCGGTGGGCCTCGGCGGCCCCGGTGATGGTCATGGTCTTGGAGATGAAGCCGTTGAAGATCGGCATGCCCGAGATGGACAGGGCCGCCACCATGTACAGGATCATGACCCAGGGCAGGCGCGCCACCAGGCCGCCCAGCTTGTCCAGCTTGGCCGTGCCCGCCGAGTACAGCAGGCAGCCGGCGCCCATGAACAGCAGGCCCTTGTACAGGATGTGGGCGTAGGCGTGGGCCACCGCGCCGTTGAGCGTCATGGCCGTGCCGATGCCGATGCCCGCCACCATGTACCCGACCTGGGAGACGATGTGGTAGGACAGGATGCGCCGGGCGTTGTTCTCGATGCACGCGTAGAGCACGCCGTACACCGCCATGCAGGTGCCGGCCACGGCCAGGACCTCCCAGCCGGCGAAGCCGCGGGCCAGGACGTACACCGCCGTCTTGGTGGTGAAGGCGCACATGAACACCGAGCCGGTGACGGTACCGCGGGGGTAGGCGTCCGGCAGCCAGGCGTGCAGCGGCACCACCGCAGCGTTCACGCAGAAGCCGATGAGGATGAGCCAGTCATAGTACTGCCCGGCCGTGGGCGCCACCAGGTCGAAGGCGAAGGAGCCCGTGGCCTTGTAGCGCAGGAGCAGGCCCGCCAGCAGGAACAGGCCGCCCACCGTGTGGTACAGGAAGTACCGGAAGCCGGCCAGCACGGACTCGCGGGTGCGGTTCAGGAAGACCAGGAAGGTCGAACCGATGCTCATGAGCTCCCAGAACAGGAACACGGTCAGCAGGTCGCCGGCGAAGACGCAGCCGAAACCGCCCGCCACGTAGAGCGAGGCGGCGATGTGCTGGCCCTTGTCCTCCACGTGCATGGCGTAGACCATGCCGATGAGGGACATGATGGCGAAGACCTGGGCGAAGACGATGGACAGCTTGTCCACGCGGCCCCAGATGAGCTGCTGCCCCAGGTAGGGGATGGTGCCGTAGACGCCCGGCTCCACGGTGAAGATGCTCCAGATGGCGATGATCGGCGGAAGGAGCAGAAGCCACTTCCACTGCCGTCCCGGCAGGAACGGCAGGATCAGGGCCAGGGCCAGGAAGCCCAGCGCGGGGTGGATGAAGCTAGATGTCGCCATAGAAGTCCTCTTTCCGTGCAATGAGGGGCTGGACGATCTTCTTCATGACCAGGACCATGACCAGACCGATGATCAGGCCGAATCCGGCGAAGAAGCCCGGGTACTTGTCCAGGCCGAAATGCGGCTCGTGGGTGTTGATCACGAAGTTCAGCCCCACAAGCACGGCCAGGATGACGAAAAAGATATTCCGCCAGACCTTGTACTGGGCCTTGAGCCGTTCGAACAATGCGCCGAGACCGTTCATAGCCGCTCCCTAGTAGTTCCCGAAGATGCGGACGAAATCCTGGAACAGTTGCGGATAGAAGCCCAGAAGCGCGGACATGAAGGCCGTGAAGCACAGCGGCACGACCATGACCTTGGGGGCTTCCTTGTACTTCTCGATGTCCACCACCGGGGCCTTGAAGAAGGCCCGGTAGAAGATCGGCACGAAGTAGCCGGCGTTCAGCGCCGTGGACAGAAGCAGCGCCACCAGGAGCACGATCTGCCCGGTCTGGAGCGTGCCGTTGACCAGATACCATTTGGAGACGAAGCCGCAGACCGGCGGCATGCCGATCATGGATAGCGAGGCCAGGCCGAAGGCCCCGAAGGTCCAGGGCATCTTGCGGCCGAATCCGTTCATCATGCTGATCTTCTTCTGGTGCGTGGCCACGTAGATGGCCCCGGCGCCGAAGAACAGCGTGATCTTGGAGAAGGCGTGGTGGGCGATGTGCATGAGCCCGCCCTGCACCGCCATGGGCGTGAGCAGGGCCACGCCGATGATCACGTAGGACAGCTGGCTCACCGTGGAGTAGGCCAGCCGGGCCTTGATGTCGTCCTTGGTCAAGGCGATGAACGAGGCCACCACGATGGTCAGGGCCGCCAGGTAGGCCGTGGGCAGGCCCAGGCCCAGGACGTCCATGGTCTGGACCCCGAAGCCCGAGAGGATGATCCGGCTCACCGAGAACACGCCGGCCTTCACGACCGCCACCGCGTGGAGCAAGGCCGAGACCGGGGTGGGCGCGACCATGGCCGAGGGCAGCCAGTTGTGGAACGGCATGAGCGCCGCCTTGGCCAGGCCGCAGATGTACAGGGCGTAGGTCAGGCGCACCAGGTTCGGATGGTCCGCCACCACCTGGGCCGGGAACATGCCCATGAGCACGTCGCCCAGGTGCATGTCCAGGGTGCCGCAGAGCACGTAGGTCAGGACCATGGCCGGCAGGAGAAAGAGCTTGGAGGTGCCCATGAGGTAGACCAGGTACTTGCGGGCGCCCGAGAAGCCCTCGTCGTCCTGGTGGTGGGCCACCAGGGGATACGTGAAGACGGTGATGACCTCGTAGAACAGGTAGAGCGTGAACACGTTGGAGGCAAACGCCACGCCCACGGCCCCGAAGATGGCCACGGCGAAGCAGAAGTAGTAGCGCGTCTGGGCGTGCTCGTTGAGGCTGCGCATGTAGCCGACGTTGTAGCTCGTGGCGAAGCCCCAGAGGAAGGTGGCGATGAGCGCGAAGATCATGCCCAGGCCGTCGGCCGTGAAGGAGACCGTGATGCCCGGCAGGATGGTGAACAGCGTGTAGGTGTAGATCGTGCCCTTGAGCACCCCGGGAGCGAAGCTGAGGATCGAGAGGAAGGCGATCGCCGCGGCGATGAAGGACACGGCCTCACGCTTGTTCTCGTCGCGCCGGTTGACCCAGATGACGAAGGGCGCCACGAGGGTCACCGCCAAGGGAATGAGCAGGTTGGCGCTTTCGATGGTCGCGGTCATGGCGCTATTCCTTCAGAGTGGAGACTTCGCTGGTTTTGGTGGTGCCGAAGCGGCGCGAAACCACCACGATGATGGCCAGGACCAGGGTGGCTTCGGCCGCGGCCAGGCCCATGACCAGGAGCGTACCCAGCTGGCCGAGCACGGCGTTGGCTCCGGTCAGCTGCGACGCCGCCACGATGGACAGGCCCGCGCCGTTGAGCATGAGCTCCACGGAGATGAGCATGCCCACCAGGCTGCGGCGCTGCACGATGCCGTACAGGCCGGCCACCAGGAGCATGAGGGCCACCAGTTGATAGAGAGTCAGGGCGCTCATTTCTTCTCCCTCCGCTCCCAGGCCAAAAGCACGGCGCCGGACATGGCCACCAGGAGCACCACGGAAATGAGTTCAAAGGCCAGGAAGTACTGCTCCAGGAGTCCCTTGCCCAGCTCGACGATGGGCACCTCCAGAGGCACGGTCTTGGAGGCCAGGGGATGCTTCAGGATGATCCAGGAGAGGATCGCCGCGGGAGTCAGCCCGGCCAGCAGCGCATAGAGGTACTGCTTGACCGGGGCCGGGGCCGCCTCCTCGCCCTCGCCGTGGGCCCGGGTGAGCATCACGGCGAAGAAGACGAGCACGCAGACCGCGCCCACGTAGATGAGCAGCTGCATGAAGGCCATGAAGGGGGTGTTCAGGAGCAGGTACATGCCCGCCACGCCGAAGAGCGTGACGATGAGGCCCACCAGGGCCCGCACCAGGCTGCTGCTGCCCACTGCCAGCACGGCCCCGCCCAGAATGATCAGGGCATAGACCGCAAACGCGACTTTCGCCAACACTTCCATCTTACGCCTCTTTGGTCTCGGCTTCGGGCTTGGACTCGGCCACGGGGCCGCGCTTCTCGGCCTGGCTCTTGAGCCGGGCCAGCAGGTCGTACTTGAAGTCGTTCCTGCTGGTGCCGACCACGTACAGCTCGTTGGAGAACTGGATGGAATCCACCGCGCAGGCCTCGATGCAGGTGCCGCAGAGGCTGCACAGGGAGAAGTCATACTTCCACTGGGCCGGCTCCTTGGGAGCCGAGGGCTTCTTGACCTTCTCGCCCCGGGCCTCGGCGTCCTTGATGGCCTGCTCCTCCTCGGGGGAGAGCTTGGGCGGCTTGGACTTGACCACGGTGATGCAGCCGCTCGGGCAGGCCGAGACGCACATCAGGCAGGAGATGCACTTGGGCTTGGTGGGGTCCTTGGGGCTGGCCACCAGCTCGATGTGCCCGCGGTAGGTCTTGTTGATCTCCGGGTCGATCTCCTTGCGCGGATAGTGCACCGTCACCTGGCGCTGGCAGAAGTACTTGCCGGTGATCTGGAGGCCCACGATCAGGCTCCAGAGGTCGGCGATGGTCTGGAAAAATTTCTTGATGGGATTCATGTCGCCTCCACCACCTGCCTAGAAGACCTTCATAAGGAAGGCGGTGCCCAGAAGATTGAGGGTCGCCAGGGGCAAGAGCCACTTCCAGTTGATGTTCAGAAGCTGGTCGAAGCGGACGCGCGGGTAGGTCCAGCGGAACCAGATCATGGCGCCCAGCAGGGCGTAGACCTTGACCAGGTACCACCAGAAGCCGTCCACGAAGGGCCCCTTCCAGCCGCCCAGGAAGAGCGCCGTGCACACGCCGGAGACCACGATCATGTTGGCGTATTCGGCCAGGAAGAACATGCCGAAGCCCATGCCGGAGTACTCGGTGTGGAACCCGGCGGTGAGCTCGGACTCGGCCTCGGGCAGGTCGAAGGGCGCGCGGTTGGTCTCGCCCAGGGCGCTGATGAGATAGATGATGAAGGCCAGGGGCTGGGTCACGATGTTCCACTGCCAGGGCCAGGAACCCTGCTGGCTCACGATGGTCGAGAGGTTCAGGGTGCCGGACTGGAAGGCGATGGCCAGCACGGTGAGCAGCAGCGGGATCTCGTAGGCCACGGACTGGGCCACGGCGCGGCCGGCGCCCAGCAGGCCGTACTTGTTGTTGGAGGCCCATCCGGCCAGGAGCAGGGCCAGCACGTTGATGCCGGCGAAGGCCAGGATGAGCAGCAGGCCCAGGTCCACTTCCCAGACCGTGAGCACCGGCCCGAAGGGCAGGGGCACGAACAGGAGCAGCACCGGGAAGAAGGACAAGAGCGGCGCCAGCCAGAACAGGAACGGGTCGGCGTTCTCCGGGGTGAACAGCTGCTTGCCGATGAGCTTGAGGGCGTCGGCGATGGGCTGGATCACGCCGTGGGGGCCCACTTCGAAGGGACCGGGGCGGCGCTGGAAGTGGCCCGCGCCCTTGCGCTCGGCGTACACGAGCACCAGGCCGTTGAGGCCCACGAAGGCGGCCACGGCCACCAGGCCCACGACGATGCGGATGAGTTCTGTGGCGATTCCGTTCATGTGTTCCTACCTGTCGATCTCGGGGATGATCAAATCCAGGCTGCCGAGGATGGCCACGGCGTCGGCCAGCAGCGTGCCCTGGGAGGCTTCGGCGAACAGGCTCAGGTTGGAGAAGCCCGGGGCCCGCAGCTTGATCTTATAGGGATTCTTGCCGCCGTCGCTGACCACCTGCACACCGACCTTGCCGCGTCCGCCTTCCACGGCGAAGTAGGCCTCGCCCTTGGGGGCCTTCCAGGTGTACTTGGGGGCCTTGTCCACGATGTGCTTGCCCTCGGGCAGGGAGGCCATGGCCTGTTCCACGATGTTCAGGCTCTGCTCGATCTCGTCCAGGCGCACGAGATAGCGGGCCATGGCGTCGCCCTTCTCGTAGACCGGGACCTTCCAGTCGAAGCGGTTGTAGACCGAATAGGGCTCGGCGCGGCGCACGTCGTAGGCCAGCCCGGAGCCGCGGGCCACCGGGCCGGTGGCGCCGTAGCGGCGGATCATGTCGGGCGAGAAGTAGCCGATCTCCTCGACGCGCTTGCGCAGGATGATGTTGTCGGTGACCAGGCCCTTGTACATGGGCAGGCGGGTGCGCATGTAGGGGATGAAATCGTTCACCAGCTCCTTGAACTTGTCGTTGATGTCCGCGCAGACGCCGCCGAACCGGAAGGAGCTGTAGGTCAGCCGTGAGCCGGTGACGATCTGGAGGATGTCCAGGAGCCTTTCGCGGTCGTCGAAGGCGTACATGATCGGAGTGAACGCGCCCAGGTCCAGGATGTAGGCGCCCCACCAGAGCAGGTGCGAGGTGATGCGGTTGAGCTCGCAGGAGATGACCCGGAGGTACTCGGCCCGCTCCGGCACCTCGATGCCGCCCAGCCGCTCCACGGCCCCGGCAAAGGCCCAGTTCCAGGCCAGGGGGTGGCCGTAGTCCACGCGGCCCATGTTGGGCATGTACTGCACGAGGGTCTTCACCTCGGCCATCTTCTCGTGCATCCGGTGCAGGTAGCCGAGAATCGGCTCGGCCCGCACGATATACTCGCCGTCCAGCTCCAGGATGATCCGGAGCACGCCGTGGGTGGACGGGTGCTGGGGCCCCATGTTCAGAATGAGCGTGTTCTCGCGGGCGCCCTTCTGAAAATTCTGGGTGTAGAAGTCACCCGTCACCAGGTCCAGTTTTTCGTTACGCATCGTCGCTCCCGTTGGTCCTTCCGGCCGCTCAGGCCGCGGTTCCCTCGCCGTCGCCGGCCTTGGCCTTCTTGTCGCCCTCCACGGCCTTGGGGGTCAGGAGGTCGAAGCCCGGCTCGGACCGCAGCACCTCGCAGGGCGAGAGCAGGTCGGCCACATAGGCCCGGGCGCCCTCCTCCTTCTGCAGGGGGTGCACGTCCAGGTCCGCGGGCAGGAGCAGGGGCACGAGGTTGGGATTGCCGCTGAAGTCGATGCCGTAGAAATCCCGCGTCTCGCGCTCATGCCACTCCGCGCCGGAGAAGACCGGGGCGATGGACGGGACGCGCGGCGCGTCGTGGGACACCAGCACGCGCAGGGCCAGGCGGCCGGGGCGGTCCATGTGGTCGAAGTGGTAGACCAGCAGGTAGCCCTCTTTGGCGTCGATGGCCGTGACGTCCTCCAGAAAGAACTCCTCCTTGTGCAGCAGCTTCACCGCGCGGAGGAGTTCGGAGGCAGGCAGGAACACGGACCAGGCCAGCCCGGTTTTGGCGTGGTCGCATTTGGCCACGCACTGGGCGTTCAACTGGTCGAGGACGGTCTGGATCATTTGCCCCCTCCCTGCACCGGATTGGGCCACCAGCGGCGGCCCGTCATCTTCTTCTGGATCTCGAACAGGCCCTCGAGGAGACCCTCGGGCCGGGGCGGACAGCCGGGGACGTAGACGTCCACCGGAATGAGATTGTCCACGCCCTCGACGATGCCGTACTGGCCCTTGAACCGGAACGGGCCGCCGGAGATGGCGCAGTTGCCCAGCGCCATGACGTACTTGGGCGCGGGCATCTGCTCGTAGAGGCGGACCACGGCCGGGGCCATCTTCTTGGTCACGGTGCCGGCCACGATCATCAGGTCGGACTGGCGCGGGGACGGGCGGAAGACCTCGGCCCCGAAGCGGGAGATGTCGAAGCGGGCCATGCCCACGGCCATCATCTCAATGGCACAGCAGGCCAGGCCGAAGGTCATGGGCCACAGCGACATGGCCCGGCAGACGTCCAGAATGTTCTGGACGGCTTCCACCTTGATGACGGGCGGATCGATGCGCGCCCCGCCGGCGGTGAGAAATTCCGGCTTGGCTACAGCCGAATCTTGTGCGGCCATGTGAACACCCCTTTTGCCCAGAAATAGATCACGGAGAGGCCCAGGAAGACCAGGAAGATGAAAACCTTGAAGAAGGCCAGCCAGCCCTCGGTGAGGTGGTACTGGACAGCCACCGGGAAGAGGTAGAGCACGTCGACGTCAAAGGCGAGGAAGATCAATGCATAAACGTAGTAGTTGACGCCGAATTTCGTCCAGGAGCTGCCGTAGGGGCGCATACCGCACTCATACGGCATGCCGATATCGCCGCCCCTGGCCCTCGGAGCTACCAGCGAAGCTAGGATCAACGGGCCTCCTGCGAAGAGGATGCCGACCACCAAGAACAAAATGATGGCGAGATGCAGCCAACTAAAGACCATAAGCCACCCTTCCTTACGGATGTAGCATCTGTAGTATTCAGAAAGAAGACACAGTCACAGCGGTCAGAAAAGTGGCTTTTATTTGCCCCAATTCAAGGGGGACGTCAACCCCTTTTTTTCAAAAACGCCGGTGGAATTGCGAGGAGCGAAGCGGCGTGGCCCGGGGCTTTCCCGGGAAATGCGGCGCGGGCTCAATCCGGCAGGGAGGAGGCAAAAAACAGCCGGTTGCCGCCGGACTTTTTGGCCGCGTACATGGCCGAGTCGGCACGGCTGACCAGGGCGCTGGCCTCCGTGGCGTTCTCCGGATAGAGGCTCACGCCCACCGAGGCGCCCAGGCGCAGTTCCTGGTCGCCCAGATAGAACGGCTCGACAAGAGCCGCGATGACGTTCTCCGCGGCGTTGACCACGCTCTCCAGGCCGGTGATCCGCTCCAGAAGCACGCCGAACTCGTCGCCGCCCAGGCGGGCNNCCCGGCGGCGCAGGCGTCCGGCCACCTGGAGGAGCAGCTCGTCGCCGGCCCGGTGGCCATAGGTGTCGTTGACCTCCTTGAACCCGTCCAGGTCCAGGAAGAGCACGGCCACGCCGCAGTTGTAGCGCTTGGCCCGGGCCAGGCTGTGCTCCAGGCGGTCGAAAAACAGCAGGCGGTTGGGGATGTTGGTGAGCACGTCGTAGGTGGCCCGGTAGTGCAGATCCAGGACGCTCTTCTTGCTTTCGGTGGTGTCCTCGAGCACGCCCTCGATGAGCTTCTCGCCCTCCAGGCCCTCCACCAGCCGGGAACTCTCCGAGACCCAGATGATCTCGCCGCCGCGGCGGCGGATCTGGTACTCGCGGTTGGAGACCAGGCCGTCGCGCAGCAGGCTCTCCAGATATTCGCGGTGCTCCTCCTCGTCCACCAGGATGTCCAGGCCCAGGCCCGGCCGGCGCACCAGTTCCGCGGGGAAGTCGTAGCCCAGAATCCGGGCCATGGCCGCGTTGACCTCCTGGAAGGTGCCCTCCAGGTCGCACTGGAAGATGCCCTCCACCGAGCGCTCGAAGATGGCCCGGAATTTCTCCTCGGCCCGGCGCAGGGCCTCCTCGGTGCGGCGGCGCTGGACGATCTCGGATTCCAGCATGGCCTTCTGGCGGTGCAGGTCGATGAAGACGTTGACCTTGCAGCGGAGCATCTGGGCGTCCACGGGCCGGAACAGGTAGTCCACCGCTCCCACCTCGTAGCCCCGCAGGACGTTCTCGGTGTCCTGGAAGATGGAGGTCACGAAGATGATCGGCACGCCCGCGCCCCGCGGGGTTTCCTTGATGGCCCGGGCCGTGTCGTAGCCGTTGAGCCCCGGCATCTGCACGTCCAGGAGGATGAGCGCGAAGTCATGGTCCCGGACCAGTTCCAGGGCCTCCTGGCCGTCCTGGGCCGTGTAGATCCGCAGGTCCCCGCGCTTGAGCATGTGCTCGAGGACCACGAGGTTCATGGGCGTGTCATCGACGACGAGGATTTCCAGAGGGCTGTCAGGCACGGTCTTTCTTCCCTTTGCTCAGGCCGGGGCGCCGGGGGTCCGGGGTTGGAGCAGCAGGCTTCCGCCCGGGCCGGGCACGGCCGCGAGCACGAAGCCGAAACGATCCAGGTCCAGGCAGAGGTCCAGGTCCCGCGCCGGGGCGTAGTCTTTGTCCGGGGCGTGGAACTTGGCCGCGCTGGGCACGTCCCGCAGGTAGCGGGCCAGGGTCTCGAAGCTGTTGGGAAAGCCCTCCAGCTCGTTCTTAAGATAGATGGCGCACATGCTGTCCTCGGGGCTGGGCCAGAGCCCGGACTCGCCCAGGGCCACCAGGGTCACGGTCTCGGGATCGCGGGCCCGGATGTGCTCGACCACGGCCCGGGCGTTGACGAAGGAGCCGGTGACGATCTCCTCGGCCCCGGAGGCTGCGGCCAGGCCCTGGGTCCCGGCGCTGGTGGTGAAGACCACGGTGCGGCCGGAGAGGTCGCGGCCCTCCACCAGGGCCGGGGAGTTGCCGAAGTCGAAGCCCGGCAGGGGAACGCAGTCGCGTTCGCCCATGAGCAGGGAGCCGGGCAGCGTCCCGGCCAGGGCCCGGGCCTGGTCCTCTGCGGCCACGGCCAGGATCTCCCCGCCGGCGGCGTGCACGAAGCAGGCCGTGGTGAAGGCTCGGAACACGTCGATGATCACGGCCAAACCCTTGGCCTGACGCGCTCCCTCCAACCCCTGGGTCAGAAACACCCGCATCCCTGCAACCTCCAACCGACAATCTACGCCGCGCCCCGGGGAGAGTCAAAACACGGGGCTCTCTTGAACGCTGGTCGAAATTGATCTATCAACGGCCAGTCACCGCATGGCACAAGGGAGGGGAAATGCGCAAGAGGGTTCTCGTCACCGGCGGTTCGGGATTCATCGGCTCCCACCTCTGCGCACGCCTCCTGGACGAGGGCTGCGAAGTGCTCTGCGCGGACAACTTCTTCACGGGGCGCAAGGAAAATGTGGTCCCCCTCCTGGGCAACCCCTACTTCGAGCTGCTGCGCCACGACGTGACCTTCCCGCTCTACGTGGAAGTGGACGAAATTTATAATCTGGCCTGCCCGGCGTCGCCAATTCATTACCAATTCGATCCGGTGCAGACGACGAAGACCTCGGTTCACGGGGCCATCAACATGTTGGGCCTGGCCAAGCGGGTCAAGGCCAAGATCCTCCAGGCCTCCACCTCGGAGGTCTACGGCGACCCCACCCAGCACCCGCAGCGCGAGGAATACTGGGGCAACGTCAACCCCATCGGGCCCCGGGCCTGCTACGACGAAGGCAAGCGCTGCGCCGAGACCCTGTTCTTCGACTACCACCGCCAGCACAAACTGCGCATCAAGGTGGCCCGCATCTTCAACACCTACGGTCCGAACATGGCCGAGGGCGACGGCCGGGTGGTCTCCAACTTCATTGTCCAGGCCCTGCGGAACGAGCCCATCACGGTCTTCGGCCAGGGCTCCCAGACCCGCTCATTCTGCTACGTGGACGATCTGGTGGAGGGACTCGTGCGNNCTCATGGGCTCCGAGGACGGCTTCACCGGCCCGGTGAACCTGGGCAACCCCGGCGAGTTCACCATCCTGGAGCTGGCCCGCACGGTCATCGAGGCCACGGGCTCGCGCTCGGAGGTCGTGTTCAAGCCCCTGCCCCACGACGACCCCATGCAGCGCAAGCCGGACATCGCCCTGGCCAAGGAACGCCTCGGCTGGTCGCCGCGGATTTCCCTGGCCGAGGGTCTGCCCAAGACCATCGCCTACTTCCGCAAGACTCTGGGAATCGGCTGAATCAGGCCCGGTTCAGTTCCCCGGCCGCGCACACGGCCTGCTCGATGACGTCGGCGGCCTTGCACAGGTCGTCCACCGCGTAGTCGGGGCGGCAGGACTTCTCGGCGTCCACCGCCGCGCCGTAGCCGGTGCGCACCAGGACGGTGCGCGCGCCCACGGCCTGGCCCAGCTCCACGTCGCAGGGCTTGTCGCCCACCACGAAGCACTCCGCGGGCCGGAAGCCCAGGGCCTCGGCCGCCTGCTGGATCAGGCCCGGCTGGGGCTTGCGACAGTCGCAGCGGTCGTCCGGGGTGTGCGGGCAGAAGAAGATGCCCTCGATCTCCACGCCCTCGGCCAGGAGCAGCTCCATCATCCGGCCGTGGATGCGCTGGAGGGTCTCCAGGCTGAACAGGCCCCGGCCCACGCCGGACTGGTTGGTGATCACGGCCAGCTTGCAGCCCGCCCGGCGCAGCCGCAGCAGGCCCTCGGCCGCCCGGGGCAGAAGCTCCACCTGATCCGGGTCCGCGAGGTAATGACGGTCGGCAATGATGGTGCCGTCCCGATCCAGAAGGACCACCGGCGCTTGGTGCATGTGCGTCTCCTTGTGCGCCCCCGCGCGGGCCGCTCGCAGGCGGCCCGGGCCCCGGACCTGGCCGGGGGCGTCTTCGTGGCATATTCCGGGGTTACAATGTATCGGCCCCCCGCTTGTACACCCTTGTGACGTTTAGCACAAGCGGCGCGGGACACATTCTCACGGCCTAAACGCGACGGAAGTCAGGGCCTGGTTTTGCCCTTGTTGCGGAGGAGTTCGGCCACCAGGTCGAGGTAGGGCTCCAGGCCGCAGGCCACCCCTTCGGGCCAGGCGAATGCCTGGGGCCGGGGCCGGGCCGCGGCCGCCTCCAGGGCCANNGGCCAGGGCCTCGTGGTCCGCGGGATCGGGAAAGACCGCCTCGGAAGGCAGGAAGGCCGCGCTGCCGTTGAGCGCGCTGGAGAGCACCCGGCAGCCGCAGGCCAGGGCCTCAAGCACGGCGTTGGAGCAGGCGTCGTAGAACGTGGCCAGACAGAACACGTCGCCGGTGTTGTAGAA
>DFYP01000030.1:0-141 GCA_002382645.1 Desulfovibrio sp. UBA4079
GGCGCTGGTCTTCTTGTGCTGGGCCTGGACAATGGCCGCCTCGGCCTCGCGCAGGTCGGCCGTCAGGACCCGGGTGTCCATGCGGGCCAGGACCTGGCCTACGGCCACGTCGTCGCCCTCCCGGGCCAGCACCTCCACCAG
>DFYP01000030.1:194-28375 GCA_002382645.1 Desulfovibrio sp. UBA4079
AGCACCAGGACGAGCCAGCGATTGAGACGATTGGATGGCATGCTCCCCACTCCTGAATCACCTCGCCATGCAGGGCGGAAACGAATGGTGTTTCCACAAGCTCTTTTGGAGATATGTTGTTTCAAGCATCAGTTCAAGCACCCTTTAACCTGCGCGAAGGTAGGAATGGACGAGCCGGCAGCAGTAACGGAGCGCGCGACAAGATGCTCCGAACCGCTGTGCACGTGTTCGCTGAAAAAGGTTCAAGGCCGCCACTGCCCGGAACCGCGCTCCTGGCTGGTCGCCCATGGCCCCCTTTGGGGAACCGACGGTACCCGAATTGTACCCAAAGGGGAGAGTGCACGAAAAAAGGGTTGGATGAATCNNCTGGAGCCAGCGATGGGACTTGAACCGGCGACCTGCTGATTACGAATCAAATTACGGGCTAATAATATCAATCTGTTGCGGGTATATATTTTTGTATTTCAATCGGTTGTGCATGTATGAATGTTCATGAATATTCAGATTATTCCGTTCGCGCTGTACCAGAATTGTACCAAAAGAATCTTCCAAAAATGCCAAGGTCCGTGCTGTGCTTCGGTCGTTTCTCCCCGCTCATTTTTGGCGCGAATCAGGGCTGGGAGCTGGATGCCGGAGGTTCAAATCCTCTGGGAGTCTGGCTGGAATGTCCTGGCCGAGTCCTTGCCCCGCGAGCCGTGACGGGTATTTTTCAGCCACTCCCAGCGCAATGGTGTGCAACCGGCTACTTATTCACGCGTGGTATCTTTGAATTCAGATTTGCCGCAGGAAAATTGGCCGCGCTGGTCCTGAAATTTCTTGCACGCATATGCGCGGTGGCGTACAGAGCGGGAAGTCGTTTAAAAGTTCTTGAGTTGACCGATCGGGGCTTGCGACAGGAGGCTGACATGTCCGAGACGCCAGCGCCGCACCAGAATCATCTCCTGGCCGCACTGTCGGCCGCCGTGCAAAACCGCCTCTTCCCGCATCTCGAAATGGTGGCCATGCCGCTCGGCAAAGTCCTGTACGAGTCCGGCGACGCCTTGCGCCATGTCTACTTCCCCACCGACTCCATCGTGTCACTGCTCTACGTGATGGAAAGCGGCGCGTCGGCGGAGATCTCGGTGGTCGGCAACGAGGGGCTCATCGGCGTTTCCGTGTTCATGGGCGGTGAAAGCACCCCGAGCCGGGCCATCGTGCAGAGCGCTGGCAATGCGTACCGACTGTCTGGACAGCGGCTCAAGGACGAGTTCAACCGCCACGGCGAGATGCTGCAACTGCTCCTGTGCTACACCCAGGCCCTGATCACGCAGATGGCCCAGACCGCGGTTTGCAACCGGCACCACTCCATCGACCAGCAACTGTGCCGCTGGCTCCTGCTTTCGCTGGACCGCCTGCCGAGCAACCAGTTGACCATGACCCAGGAATTGATCGCCAACATGCTGGGCGTACGCCGCGAGGGCGTCACCGAAGCCGCTGGCAAGCTGCAGAAGCTCGGTGTCATCGAATACCACCGCGGGCAGATCACGGTGCTGGACCGGCCCATGCTCGAGCAGCTGTGTTGCGAGTGTTACGCCGTGGTTAAGAAGGAAACGGACCGCCTGCTCACCCACTGCACCCCGGACCCTGCCAACGCCAAGGCAAGAACGGCGCGCTGAGCGCCGGACTGCCGGCCACTCCTCCGTGCCGTAGCGAACAGACAAAATACCCGGCGATCCGCCAAGCTGCTCTATCGGGATCGCCAGGTACAGTCCTTGTGCCCCCGGCGTTTCCCGTGTTCAAGGAGAGTCGGATGTCCGCCCCCTCCGTGACCGTGGTCAACCGCTTGCTGCAAGGCTTGCAAACCAAGGATTGCGCAAGGATCATGGAGCGCTGCGAGCCGGTGGAGCTCGTTTTCGGCGATATCCTGTGCGAGCCCAGCCAAGCCTTCCGGCACGTGTACTTTCCCAGAACCGGTTTCATCTCGCGGGTGACGACACTGGGCGGCCATCAGCCGCTGGAGATGGGCTTGATCGGGAACGAGGGCATGCTCGGCGTGACCCTGGTGCTGGGAATCAATGCCGCGCCCATGCGCGCCGTAGTGCAAGGCGCCGGCGCCGCGTTGCGGATGACCGCCGCGCAGTTTCGCCGTGAATTGCGCCAGAGTCCCGGCCTGCTGCGCGTACTCAACCGCTATCTCTATGTCCTGGTGACGCAGTTTGCGCAGCTGGCGGCCTGCGCCTATTTCCACGAGATCGAGCCGCGGCTGGCATGTTGGCTGCTGATGACCCATGACCGCGCGCATGCTGATCATTTCCATCTCACGCAAGCGTTTCTCGCCGGCATGCTCGGGGTGCGCAGAAGCGGCGTCACCATCGCCGCGGGAGCGTTGCAGTCGCGAGAGATCATCCACTATACCCGCGGCGAGATTCATATTCTGGACCGCAAGGGGCTCGAAGCGGCGTCCTGTGGATGCTACAGTGCCCAGATTGAGAACTACGAACGGATATTCGCCTAGGCGATTGGCGTCGTTTCATTGGCGGACAGCGGGAGCGGCATGACAAGGTGCGAACCGTGGCCGCGTCTCTGCCCGGGGGAGGGGCGGCCGATGGACGGGGCTGGGGGGCAACCCCGTGGTGAAGGGGCGAACGCGCGGGATTGCGGCTATTGCTGCCAGCCGCCGCCGAGCTTGGACGTGTAGATGAGTCTGTTGATCTTCTCGGCCACGGGCTCGTAGGGACCCTGGCGGCAGGCCTCGGCGCTGCCGCCCACGCTCTCGAGCACCTGCTCCGTGTAGATCAGATTGCCCACGAAGTACTGGGGGTTGCTTTCGGCCCGGCGGACCTCGCAGACGATGCCTTGCGTGTTGATGGCCCGATAGCTGGCCCGGTACAGGCCGTCTGCGCCACACCGCACCTGCACGGAGGACCTGCCCCCGAGGAGGTTGGCGTTCATGTGCTCCACCTGCTCGCGGGCAAACTGCGCGAAACGCTGGTGCTCCCTGTCCAAGTCCCTGTCCTGGTTGGAGAGAAGCGCGACCTGGGCTGCCGGTTCGGAAGATTCCGGGGCCATGGCCGTCGCGGGTCCGCCGGCGCTGTCGTCCGGCCGGGTGGACCCGGAACCCGCCTGGGCGGCCACGGACAGGGCCAGAACCAGGGCCAGGGTCAGGGTCAGGAGGCGGAGTTTGGGGCGCATGCGGGTGTCTCCCGGGAGAAAAAGAGAAGGGGCTGCCAAGCAGTCTGCCCGGCAGCCCCCCTGTCGTCAAGAGGATTAGTCGGTGGTGATCTCCACGCGGCGGTTGAGGTGACGGCCGTCCTCGGTTTGATTGTCGAACTTCGGGCTCAGCTCACCCTTGCCGACGACCTTGAACTGGCCAGTGAAGCCCTTCTGCCTGAACCAGGTGGTCACGGCGTTGACGCGGCGCTCGGAGAGCTTCTGGTTGTATTCATCGGTGCCCACGCTGTCGGTGTGGCCGGTGACGGTGAACCGCTGGCAGGAGGAGTTCTTCAGGATGGTCAGGGCCTGCTCCAGGGCGGGCTCCATGTCGGGAGTGATCTGATACTTGTCGAAGCCGAAGTTCAGGTTGCCGAAGGTGATGCTCTCGCAGGAACCCGAGGCCGGGGCGATGGCGGGAGCCGCTGCGGTGGACATGCCGTAGAACACGTCGCGCACGAACTTCTTCAGACCGGAGTCGCTGGCCATGACCTTGGGATCACCCACCACGCTGCAGGTGCTCAGGCCGCGGATCTGGGCCACAACTTCCTTGCCGTGGTCCTTGTCGGCATAGCTGACGATGTGGATGCACAGCTTCGGGTACTTGGCGTACAGGGCCTGGGCCTGGGCCACGGGGTCGTTGCCATAGTTCGAGTTGCCGTCGGTGAAGAGGATAAGCGCGGTCCTGCCATGCAGCGCCGCCAGGACCGGATCAATCTTGTCCAGGCCGAAACCCATGGGGGTCACCCGGCCGTAGGGATCGTACCCGGTATCGATGGAGGCCACGGCCGCGGCCACGGCGGGCCGGGTGAACCGGGTGGGGGCCAGCTCGGTGGCGAAGGGGGCGAAGGTGTTCACGCCGCTCTGGTAGCCCAGTTCGGGGATCTCGGCGTTCATCCTGGTGGCCAGTTCCTTGGCCAGCTTGAGCTTGAGGCTCGGGAAGTCCGGACTGTCCAGGACCATGGAGCCGGAATGGTCGAAGAAGAGGATGAAGTTGTCGACATTGGCCGTCATGGTTTGGGCCTGGGCCGTGAAGGCCAGGGCCAGCACCGCGAGAGCGGCCAGCATGGCGATGGAAGGTAAGTGCTTGCAGATACGCATAAAGGTTCTCCTCGTGTGTTACATAGTGTGTTGATCTGGCGGCATCTTCGCGCAGATCCGGCGCGGCCGCCCCTCTCGACCGGCAGCTATTCCGCCGATTTCCCGTCGCCGACCAGCATCATCAAGAGCATCGGCACGGGCACATCCGCCTCCGGGGCGATCACGGGATGCATGCCGATCAGGGCATCCGTCTCCCGGGCCTCCAGGGTGGCGATGGCCCTGGAGAGAGTCATGGCCTTGGCCATGTCGGGCGGGACCTGGAGCCTGGCCGCTTCCAGCTCGAGCCGCTTGGCCTGGATGGCCTTGCGCAGGAGGAAAAGGTTGTCCGCATAATCGCTCCGGATATTCCGCATCATTTCCTGCTTCCCTGGCAACACGTTCATCTTGCCCAGGCTGCCGCTCTTCTTTACACCAGCATGTGTCACGCTCAGCGGCCAGTCCATTGCGTCGCTGGTGTAATCCTCCCGGAGGTCAGCAATAAAGGAGGCGGCCAGAAGAAGGGCTGTTGCTCCGAGCGCGATGACGGACATCCTGAGTGTTGTTATTGCCATCTTCTTTGCCTTCCCAGTTACCTTTGGAACGTGCTGAAAGTTACCAGTAATACGATCCAGTCATTCACAGCTGCGCTGTCGCGATGGGTTTTTTCCGGGCCTGGCCTCAGGCTGCCAACCAAGCCATTGGTCCCGCCATGCCACTTTTTTAAAACGTGAGACTCTTTGCCTGGACGCTTTTGACGCCGCGCACGTTCTGCGCGAGTTCGACGGCCAGAGCGCGCTCCGCTCCGCTCCGGACCTTGCCGGTCAGCGTGACGATGCCGCTGCTGGTGCTGACTGAGATGTCGGAACCGCTGACATTGCTGGAGTAGGCGAAGGTGGACTTCACCTTGGTCGTAATCCAGCCGTCGGCGATCTCCTGTCCGGCTTTTTGCGCGGAATTCTTGACGCTGGCGGCCGTGCTCACCTTCGCTTTCGCGACCATTAGCTGATTGTCCACGGACTGGACGCCGTTGGTGTCCATCGCCAGGCGCCCAGCGACTTCTTTGGCCGCGACGGTGTCGGCAGTGCCGCGCAGTGTCACCTTGCCCGACTTGGTCTCAACGCTTGTGGCCAGACCGTCGGAGTGTTTGCTCCACAGCAGTTTCGACTTGACCACGGAGGTAATGGTGACGTCGTCAATCACCTCGCCATAGCTGCGGGCCGCGGTCGCCTTCGGCGGGGTGTAGTCGGCCGCCACCACGATCTGGTTGTCCACGTCCTTGATGCCGCTGACGCCCAGGGCGATTTCCTGGGCCAGCTCCTTGTTGACTTCTTCCTCCACAGTGCCGGTCAGTGTGGCTTTGCCGTCCTGCACCGACACGTTGAGGTCATCAGCGCGCAGATAGGGACTCAGGGCGTATGTCGTCCAGATCTGGCTTTCCTGCCGCGCGTTGGTGATATCCTGGGAAACCGGAGTCGCGGCGAACGCGTTGCCCATCGCGAACAGCGCCAGGATGAGGCCGGACGCGATGATTAGCTTGTTGCCATATTTGTTCATATTCCTTCCACAGGTAAAAGGGTTGTTCGTGTTGCAGACCGCCTCAGGACTGGTTTCCACGGACTTGGAGTGGAACGTTGGACCTCCGGCCGCTGGCCTTTGGCAAAACGGCAGGTTTCAGGGCGGAGGCGTCACTTGGACTTGTTGAGGAAGCTCCTGACCTCCTGCTCGGCTTCGCCGCGATTGATGCCATAGCGCTCCTGAACCAGGCCGGTCAGCCTCTGCGCATGGCCTTCGGATTGCAGCAGTTCGTCTTCGGTCAGCTTGCCCCAGAGGATTCTGGCGGCGCCGACCTGCTGCTTCCACTTGCCCTTGATTTCATCGGCGCTGGGGAGGTTCATTTGTTCTGCTCCTTGATTGCTTCGCCGGTCAGCATCAGCAGGAGACCGGCGACAATCATCTTGCTGTTGCCAGGCGTTGAACTCTGGGGGTGATCGGCGTTCTGCGCCGGGCCGACAGCCGAATTTTCTTCCAATTTCTTTTCCATCATGACCTCCGAATAAACCGCGAGCAACGCGTGATTGCTGGCTCTCGCTATGATGACAATGACAGGGAACAAGGAGGGAGTCGGTGCGCTATCGCACGTACCTATGTCAATTCTGATCTTTGAGCAGACAAAGCGCGGGAGTGCCAGACGCATATCGGATATGCGCACAGTGATTGCTCATGGCCTTGCATCCATCGTATGGACTAGGATTTGTTGAACCCTTTACTTGGCATGGAGTATACAGTGATGTGCATGGGAGTGTTGCCAACAGTCCAGTGGGAAGCGCATCAGCGATTGATGGAATCTCAAGAAGATCATGAAGTCCGTGCCTGTTTCATTTCCAGATACGCAAGAAATGGTGCCCGGCACTTGGCAGAAGGAGCTTTTTCTCGCGAAATTGAGCTGTAAGACTCGCTAGCGGGAGCCAGGGGTTGCACAACCGCGTCCTGGGCAAATTGGGCCGGCAGCCGATGTGCTACGAAGATTTGTTACAATTTGCGTGTTTCAGTTGAATATCGGATTTCAGTGATGGCGACGCACTCCATATCGAGCTATTTATCTGTGCGCACAATAACTGACGAGTTCAGTCACGATTTATTCTATCTGTCTATGTCTACCCGTTAATTTTTGAATTTTTCGAGTGCGCAGGGATCATTACATTACAAAAATGCTCATTCTTGTCATTTGCGAGGACGATATAATTATAATTTTGTTCTATATCATCCAATATGATTCGCTTCTTGAAGTCAAATGAAGTCTTATTTATAATGCTAATATGATATAAAGTCTCATTGTATCGATAATGTATTTTAAACTCGTTCCATTCTGAAGGTATGCGTGGCTCAAAAAACAATCTGTCCGCGTCAAGAGTGAGCCCAAGCAGCGATTCAACTATCAATCGATACATCCATGCCGCTGATCCAGTGTACCATGTCCAGCCGCCACGACCGATATGCTGCGGCGCAGCGTAGACATCCGCGGCAACGACATAGGGTTCCACTTTGTACCTGGCGACTTCCTCGGGCGACCGGGCGTGGTTCACCGGATTGATCATGCTGAAGAGTTCCCACGCGCGCTGGCTGTCTCCCCGGCGGGCGAAGGCCATTGCCGCCCAGATGGCCGCATGCGTGTACTGTCCGCCATTTTCCCGCACACCGGGAGCATATCCTTTGATGTAGCCGGGATTCAGCGCCGACGTGTCGAAGGGCGGATCCAGAAGCTGGACCAATCCGTGCTCGCGGCGGACGAGGCGAGCATCCACCGCCTCCATGGCCAAGCGTGAGCGTTCAGGATCTCCAGCGCCTGAAAGGACGGCCCAGCTCTGCGCAATCGAATCGATCCGGCATTCAGGATTGGCCGACGACCCGAGCGGCGAGCCATCGTCGAAAAAGGCGCGGAGGTACCACTGGCCATCCCATCCATGTTTCTCGATATTGCGTTGCAATTCCGCCGCCACATGCTCGTAACGCCCAGCGGAAGATGCGTCGCCATGGGTTCGCGCCATCCTGGCGAAGCGCAGGAGCACGTCATACAGAAAAAATCCCAGCCACACGCTTTCGCCCTTGCCGAGTTCGCCCACCCGGTCCATGCCGTCGTTCCAGTCACCCGAACCGATGAGCGGCAGGCCATGCTCCCCGAACTTGAGGCTGTTCCGGATGGCCCGGGAACAGTGCTCGTAAAGGCTCGCCGTTTCTTCCGTGACTCCGGGCAGATCGTAATAGGAATCCTCATCCGGGTTCACCAAGCGTCCATGCACGAAATGGATGGGCTCATCCAGCACCCCGGTGTCTCCGGTGGCCAGGACATAGTGGCACGTGGCGTACGGCAGCCAGAGGGCATCGTCCGAGCAGTGCGTGCGCACGCCCCGCCCCGTCGGGGGGTGCCACCAATGCTGGACATCCCCCTCCGGGAATTGATGGGCCGCGCACAGAAGCAGGTGCTCGCGCGCGAGGTGCGGCGTGGTGTGAATAAGCGCCATAACGTCCTGCAGTTGATCGCGGAAGCCGAAGGCGCCCCCGGACTGGTAGGTTGCGCTTCGCCCCCAGAGGCGGCAGGCCATGGTCTGGTATAGCAGCCAGCCGTTAGCCAGCACGTTGAGGGACTGGTCGGGCGTTTCCACATGCACCGCGCCCAAGGTGTGTGTCCAATGCTGCCACACGGCATCAAGGGCCTTGCGCGCAGCGACCGATCCCCGAAAGCGGCTGACCAGTGTTCTGGCCTCGTCGGTGTCCCGCCCCACGCCGAGCCTGAAGATGATCTCCTGTTCCTGCCCGGGGGCCAGATCGAAGTTCACCTGGATCGCGGCGCAGGGGTCCAGGGCGGCTCCCACCCGGCCCGAAAGGCGCGAGCGCGCCATGGCGGCAGGAGAACGCAGTGTGCCGTTGCGCCCCAGGAATTCGGTCCGGTCACCGGTCACGGTGCGCGCGGCCTCGTCCACGTCGAAGAATGCGGTCCGGCCACTGAACTCGGTGTTGTATGGATTGCGGGCGAAAAGCGCGCCGCTGTTCGGGTCGATTTCAGTGATGACGTGCATGTTCGACTTGGCCCGCAGGTCGCCGAGCACCCATCCCGCATATCCGGTGGCGGAGAGCCGGCGGGGCCGGTCCGATGCGTTGCGCACCTTGAGCACCGAGAACTTGATCGCCGCGTCCAGAGCCACGTAAACCCACAACTCGGAGTGGATGCCGCGTTCCGTGTGTTCGAAGACGCTGTAGCCGAACCCATGCCGGGTGACGCAGGGCGTCGCTCCGCAACAGGGCAGTGGCGCGGGCGACCAGAAGTGGCCGCGCTCCTCGTCGCGAAGGTACAGGGCCTCGCCGCATGAATCGCTGACAGGATCGTTGCCCCAGGGCGTGAGGCGGAACTCGTGGGCATTTTCGCTCCAGGTGCAGGCCATCCCGCTTTCCGAAATGACGGTTCCGAACTGCGGGTTGGCCAGCACATTGACCCAGGGCGTCGGCGTCAGCTGCCCGGGCCCGGTGGTGATGACGTACTCGCGGCCATCCGGGGTGAATCCTCCCAGCCCGTTGTAGAAGATCAGGTCGTGGCGCGGCTGCGGGGCGACCGGCTGGGGGGGCGCTTGATGGGTCCGGGTGGGCACGAGGAGAGGCGTGGTGACGTTCAGGGAACAACGTCCGTTGATCTGGTCGGCCAGAGAGCCCCGGCTGTCGGTGATGATAACGCGGGCGACCGTCTGGATCAGGACCCGGTCCTCCTCGGCGATCCGGTCCGCGGAGCGTACGAAAATGCCACCGGGGCGGTCGATCACGTTGGCTTCGATGCCTGCGGCGATGAGCCCCATGATCTGATCGTGGAGGAGTTGCCGGTAGCCGGCGTGGTCTTCGTTCCAGATCACCAGGTCCACGGGCAGCCCCTTGAGGCGCCAATACGCGTGGGCCTGCACGAGCTGGCGCACCAGGTCGATATTGGCCGGGTCTTCAATCTGGAGCAGCACAATGGGCAGATCGCCGGAGATAGCATAGCCCCAGAGACCGGATTGGCCGCGGCGGTTTCTTGTCAGGATGCTTGGGTCCGCCCGCAGCGAGGCGTTGGCGTAGATTATCGAATTGGCCAGGCGCCCGTAGAGCTGTGCGTCGGCCTCCGAGGCGTTGAGTTGACGCAGCAGCACCTGGCCATGGGTCCAGGTCAGATCGAAGACGCGATCCGCGAGGCGCTGGTCCTGGTATTTCTCCACCAGGCACACGGCGGCCTCGCGGGTTTCCCCGATGCCGGAAACCAGATCTATTGTCGCGGATTCTCCCGGGTCCAGGGCTATCCGGCAGCGGATGGCGACGATGGGATCGAGCACGGAGCCCTCACCGCCGGGGAGCGCTTCCGAAAAGTGCGCGGCCTTTCCGTTCATGGCCTGTGGATCGGCCACGGTGTTTCCCCGGCCGATGAACGCCATGCGGTCGGTTTCGTAGGAGAGTTCGCCGATCCGGGTTCCATGCACGGCCATCAGGTGCAGCATCCAAGGCGCCGGCTCTCCCTGGGAGCGGGGGCGGCGGGTGCAGAGGACCGCCCCCAGCTGGCGAACGATCTCGGTCTGCACGAAAAGCTTGTTGAACGCCGGATGCAGGGCGTCCGCAGCGGGCGGCGCTAGAACCACTTCCGCATAGCTGGTGACGTCCACCTCGCGGCGCGTTCGCGCATGGTTGGTGATGCGTACACGGCGCAGCTCGATGTCGTCCTCGGGCGACACGGCGATCTCGGTATGGGTGTCGTAGTCCCGGTCCCGGCGATGGAACTCGGCCCGCCCTTCGGAGAAGATCGCCTCGAAATGCGCCGCCGGCTTGAGCGTCGGCTGATAGGCGGTTGACCAGAACTCCCTGCTGGTCACGTCGCGGACGTAGCAGAACGCGCCCCAGTTGTCGCAGGTGCCGTCTTCGCGCCAGCGGGTGACGGCCAGATCCTTCCAGCGGCTGTAGCCGCCGCCGGCGTTGGTGACCATCACATGATACCGGCCGTTCGAGAGCAGTTGTACTTCCGGGGGCGTCGTGGCGGGGCTGCTGAGAACGCGTATGGGCGTCTCCTGAGCGCTGGAGGCCAGATGATGCTCGGAGATCTCGGTCGTATGCGCATAGAACGTCGTCGCCTTGGGAATCTGTTCCTGGAGCAGCGGCAATGTCGCCTGGAATAGGGGCGCCGACTCGAAGCGCTTCTGCATCGGGCGATCCAGGAGAAGGTGCGCCAGGGACAGGAAGCTCATGGCCTGATGATGGGCCATGAAGGACCGGACCAGGGCGTTCGATTGTCCGCGCGGCAGGCGCGACGGAGTGTAGTCGATCGCTTCGTAGAAGCCGTATTGGGAGTCGAAGCCTTCTGCAGCGAGCCGCTGGAGGTTCAGGCAGGCCTCCACGGGCGCCACCATCAGCGCCAGGGCCGAGGCATAGGGCGCAATGACAAGGTCCTCGGCAAGACCGCGCTTGAGCCCCAGGCCGGGCACGCCGAAGGCGCGGTACTGATAGTTGCGATGCACGTCGATGGCGCTGTAGCCGCATTCCGAAATGCCCCACGGCACGCCCCGGATTTTCCCGTACTCCATCTGTCTGGCCACGGCCGCCGTATAGGTCTGGTCGAGCAGGGTGTGTTCGTAGGTCGGCATCACCAGGAGTGGCATCAGGTATTCGAACATCGAACCGCTCCAGGAAAGGAGGATCGGTTCCCTGCCTGCGGTGGTGAGCAGACGTCCCAGGGCGAACCAGCTCTCCTGCGGCAGTTGCCCCTGCGCAATGGCCACGAAGCTGGAAAACCTCGCTTCCGAGGCGAGAAGATCATAGAAGCTGGAATCCCTGCGGTGCTCATCGACATTGTAACCGATGGCCAGCAGATGGCGTGTCTTGTCGTACAGGAAGTCATATTCCATCCGGGCGAGCGCACTGCATTGCAGGACAAGCCCTGTGACCGCCGCAATTCTTGCGGAGGCCTGCCGGCTGGCTCCTGTGACGAGGCCCTGCAGTTCGCCAAGGCAGGCGCTTTCCTCGGACGTGACGGCTGAGCCCAGGCGTTGCGTGATCGCCGGCAGAAGCCTTACCTCCAGCGCCGCCAGTTCGTGCAGCGTCGGGATCTCGTTGAGTTGGGGAAAGGCTCCGAGGGCGTTCAGGCCGGGTAAGAGCTTGATCCAGGGAGCGAGGAGCGTCAGCTCATCGAGAGCATCCTGGCATTGTCCGGCAAAGGCGCGCAGCCACCATCCGAATTGGTCCTCGGGATCGACGCCGGGAGACTCCGGACCGGCAGCAACTCCCGCTACGGACGCCGCCAGCCGTTCAAGAAGAAGCCGCCAGGCCCCGAGCGTGGCCGGTTTGGAGAGGAGCGCGGACTCCATCTCCCGCCAAAGTTGCGTGAGCAGGCCCGGAGTGGCTCCTGCCGGAGCGTCGGCAGCGGCGTCCAGGACAATCCTGAGCGTGTCGCTCAAGCCCTCAAGGTAGTTGATGTCCAGGATTTTGTGGTCGGCGAGCCCGAGCAGGCCCGAACGTAATGTCAGCAGGTGACCCGCGAGATTTCCGCTGTCCACCGATGAAATGTAGCGGGGCGGCAACGGTTGCAGGGATTGCGTGTCGTACCAGTTGAAAAAATGCCCCTGGTGCCGCTCCAGGGCTTCCATGGTCTGGAGCGTCTTCGCCGTACGCTCGATGAAACGGCCCGCTGAAATGATGCCGAAGTCGCAGGCCGCCAGATTCGATAGCAGCGCAAGGCCCATGTTGGTGGGGGACGTGCGGTGCGCGAGCGTGGCGACGGGCTGCTCCTGGTAATTGTCGGGCGGCAGCCAATGGTCTTCCGGGCCGATGAAGGTCTCGAAGAACGCCCAGGTCTTCCGGGCAAGTTTCCGCAGAAAGACGGTCTGATCCGTGGTCAGGCCCTCCTGGCGGCGAGTCAGCGGCCGGCTGATCCACCAGGCCATGGCCGGGGAGAGAAGCCAGAGCCCCAGCATGGGCCCGGCCACAGTCAGGACGGACGGCCTGGAGACCGCCAGCGCGATCGCCACGGCTACGGCTACAAGCGGGCTGATCCACATGGTCCGGTAGGCCCCGGCGAGATTCGTGCGGTTCTTGTGATCCGCGTCCGCCGACGGATTCCATTGGAGCAGCCGCTTGTGCGTGATGAGCATCCGGCAGGTGGTCCGCAGCACGGCGTCCAGACTGAAATAGGCTTCGTAGGGCAGGCAGGCGAGCGAGAACGCCGCCTGGGCGAAATGCCGGGGAGCCGAGCGCGCCGCGGCGGCGAAGTGCTGCCCCATCGTCAGGTCGGCAGGCTTGCGCAGCGCGCCCAGGGCCGTGGCGATCAGGGAAGGGACCAGAATGATGCCGGCCGCCGTCAGGGTCCAGAACCAGGCCGCCGGCAGGACGATCCAGCCCAACAGCAGCAGGAGCGTCAAGGCCGCGGCCGTCAGGCTGCGCCGCAGGTTGTCGCAGATCTTCCAACGGGACAGGAGGGAGAGCGGGTTCTTCCGCAGGCGCCCGGCTGGATCGGTAATGACCGGCAACACCCAGCGCGCAATCTGCCAGTCTCCGCGGATCCAACGATGCCGCCGGTTCACGTCCGCGCTGTAGCGCGAGGGGTACTCCTCATACAACTGCACGTCACTCAGTAGCCCGGCCCGGGCGTAACACCCCTCCAGAAGGTCGTGGCTGAGAATCCGGTTGTCGGGGAACCGTCCATCCAAAGCCTGTTCGAAGACGTCGATTTCATAGATGCCCTTGCCGATGAACGAGCCTTCGCCGAAGAGGTCCTGGTACACATCGGAAACGGCCTGCGTATACGGGTCGATGCCGATTTCGCTGGCGCACATGCGCGCGTAGCGCGACCGGTTCGTTCCGGGCAGGCTCGCCGCCACGCGGGGTTGAAGAATGCCGTACCCGGCAACGACACGCCGCCGCGCTTCGTCATAGCGCGCGCGGTTGAGCGGATGCGCCATGGCGCCCACGAAGCGCCAGGCGGAATCGCGAGGCAGTTGCGTATCGGTATCCAGGGTGATCACGTACTTCACTTCCGGCAAGTACGAGGCATTGCCGACAACGAGCGTGAAGCCATCGCCGGGCCCGCCCCGCAGGAGCCTGTTCAGCTCCGCAAGCTTGCCGCGCTTGCGTTCATATCCCATCCAGATGCGGTCCTGCGGGTTCCATCGGCGCGCGCGGTGGAACAGGAAGAAGACATCGCCGCCGGCTCTCGGGTATTTCTGGTTCAGCTCCTCGATCCTCTTTTGGGCCAGCCCCAGCAGCGCCTCGTCCCCGGGCAGCGTCTCCTCCTTGGCGTCGCGGAAATCCGTGAGCAGGCCGAAGTGGAGGTGATCGTCCCGGTTGGCCAGGAAACGGACTTCCAGCGCATGGATCAGGTCCTCGATGTTGTCCTCGCCCGTGAGCATCGTCGGGACCACGGCCAGGGTGCGAAATCCCTTGGGGATTCCTTTGGAAAAATCCATTCGCGGCAGCGGATTTGGCAGCACCAGCAGGGTCGCCAGCCAGTTCACCAGGGCTACGGCCAGATGACCGGCGCACAGAAACGAAAGCAGTCCGAACAGCCCGAGGGCCCAACTCTGCAACCCGTCGTCATAGGCCTTCGCCGCCAGGCATCCGGCGAAAATCGCGGTTGTCAGCAGAATGCCGCCGACATACAGCAGCAGAGGAAATCGGCGACCGAGTTTGCGTGCAGCCGCGGTGGGCGGCAGGCGTATCTGCGCCCTGCGTTCCAGCTGCGCCAGGCCTTCGCCGATCAGGTAGAACCCGACGTGCGTCGTGCGGCTGTCGCCGTCTTTCCGGGCAGCGCCCTCATTCGCCAGTAGGATCGCCTCGCGCGCCACCTCGCTCTCGGAGCGCGGGCTGCGCTTGGCAATCTTCTCCACAACGTGGCGGTAGTGATCACGGGTTGCAAAATCCATCTCGCCGTAGACGCCGGCGGGATCCTCAGCCAGGGCCTGCTCGACAATGCTCATGGCCTCGACGAACTCGCGCCAGTCCATCGTACCCAGGGCCCGGAGGCTGCCGATGCTGTTGCTCATGGAGACCTGATCGGCGGCCTGTTGGTGGTTTTCCACGCGCACCAGATGCTCGATGGTCAGGTTGGATTCGGACAGCCGCTGCTCAATCCAGGTGAGGGGCAGGGCCAGGGCAGGCCCCTGACCGCGCAGGCGGCGCGTGAGTTCGGCGACAAAGGAGCTCACCATGGGCGGGTTCGATCGCGCCATGTCCGCGATCGTCAGGATCAGATCCTTCGGCTCCTTCACCGCGATCTTGGTCATCTGATCGGCCCAATGGCCGGCGTGGGTCCGATTGGCCCTTTGGGCGGCGATCCGGGCGGAAATCCGGCGGAGATTCTCGATCAAGGTCAGCCGGAGCATGATGGGAATGGCCCAAAGCTCCCCCAGCTTCAGGGGGGTCACCGACTGGTAGGCGGTCACGAAGTTGCTGAAGCTTTCCGGGTCCACCCGGCCATCGCCGTGCGAGATCGCCTCCTGGGCGATGTCATACACCCGTGGGAGCCCCGCAGATGGGCCGCTCGACAGGTGCGGCAGTTCCCGGTTGTACCCCTTGGGCAAGTGCCGACCGGCCGTGCGGATCTGTTCCTCGATCACATAGAAGTTGTCGAGCAGCCATTCCCCGGCGGGCGTAATCGAGCGATCCGCCTTGACGTCCCCCGTCAGCAGGCCGTGGACTTCAAGCAGGAGGCGTTGGTTTTCGTCCAGCCGCGCCAGAAGACGGTCCTGAGCCCGGCCCGGCTCTAAATGGTGCGTGGCGGCAAGGATCTTGCCATGTTGCCCCATCTGATCCGCGCTGAACAGCTCCGAGCGAAACGGCAGTTCGCTTTCGGCGCGGCTCAGGGCCGTGTCACTTCCAAGGCGGTTCGCCAACATGCCGGAAATTATTCCGCGAACGGTCCTGCCGCTCACATTCATCGATGATGTCTCCCTCGGCTGGAACGGAAACGTTTCACACGCAGAGAGCAGGATGGGTCAAACAGCTTCCGCGCGGATTGCAGACGTGCTCCTCAATATCCGTAGAATAGAACAGAGACTGTTTCTTCAGCCGTACGGATTCGAATCAAGCATGAGGCCAGCAATGTGCGGTCCGCAATGGTATGGATCACAGCGATACTATTCCTTCGAGTCGCCGTAGAGGCCGCCGCCAACGGCGCCCAGAGCTCCGCCGAGCAAGGCCCCGGTCACGAGGCCGCCGCCCGTCAAGACGCTGATCCCCGCGCCTACGCCCGCGCCAATGGCGCCCCCGGACACCGCGCCCTGCTGGGTGCGGCTCATGTTCGTGCAACCGACCGTGCCGAGAAACGCCACCATCATAAAGGAAGCGATCATCTTTTTCATGGTTGTATCCTCAATCTTTCAGGTTCGGCTTGATCATATTGTACCACATGGCATGGAAGACATGCTCATTCATTTTGTCAGGATTTTTCATGTAATACTCGTTCACGGCCATTTCGACCTGGGACCATGTCTGGTCCTTGAAGACATCAACCCAGCCCTGTATGAATTTTGATGGCTTCTCGTCGTGCTTTGTCCTGATGTAGTATTCAAGAACAAAGGCGCTCCCTGCGCCATACAGAAATGCCCGCTTCTCATCCGAGCTGGACTGCATCCAGATGGCGCCATCCACGTCGGCCGCGAGCATTGCGTCCTCGCTCAGGGCGGAATTGGCGGCCAAAAGCAGGATCATCGCGCACAACATCATCGCCAGATAATACGTCTTTTTCATGACTCACTCCCATCATGGGTTCGGTTTGCCGGGACGCCCCACTGATAGCTCCGGAACCTTAAGATAATCTTAGTAAACGCAGTCACTTGACTCGCATTGCCTGATCGACTTTCTTCACTCCCTTGACGCTCCGTGCAAGCGCGACGGCCCTGCCGATGTCGTCCGGTGAGCTGACGAAGCCACTCAGCTGAACGATGCCCTTGAATGTTTCGACGTTGATTTCTCCTGATTTCAAAGAGTCATCATCGAAAATGAGCGCCTTGACCTTGGCTGTAATGACAGTGTCATCGACGTATTCGCCAGTGCCTTCTTTCTTTGCAGTCGATGCGCAGCCGATAGAAAGGATAAGAAATGCAATGACGATAGAGTTAATAAAATATTTTCTTTGTGACATTACAGTATCTCCGAAGCTGCTGTTTTTGGGTAAGCGCTATATCCTTCCCATAAGAAAGAGAATAATTACTATGATGAGAATTGTCCCAAGAACACCACTTGGAACATATCCCCAAGAACGGCTATGCGGCCAAGTCGGAATCACACCGATCACCACCAGAACCAGAACGATCAAAATCAATGTTCCGACTGTCATCTCATTTCTCCTGTTGAGCAGTTAGGACCGTGTCATTCCTGGAAGACGTCAGCCGTGCAGGTGCGGCTTCTCGTGCGTCGGGAGGATCGCAATCTCCATCTGCAGGTCCGGTCCAATCATGCCGAGCGCCACCTCCCGGGAACCCCCATAAATCCTCCCCGGGAGGACACAAAGCCAGTCCGGATATGCCTCTGTCCCGGCTCCGGCAGGGGAGGGGCTCCATCGTGTGCAGCCTAAGGAATGATGCGGGCAGGGTCTGTGCGCTAGTGCACACAAACTTTTTTGATGCGGCGGTTGCGTCCGTCCGCGCAGGGCGGTTTTGGCGGGGAAACCCTTGCCTGGCTTGCAGTCTGGTGCTCGTAGACGCGGCCCGGGAGATGTGCACTGCTCGATGGACTTGCGCCCGCGCGCACCGTGCTGGGAAGAGGACTCGGCGGGCTCCGGTGGATTTTGGCAGGCGAGCGGATCGGTTCGGCACCCTGAACGTCGGCAATATCTTTACTCTGAATCTGGTGGGCATCTTTCCCGGAGAGCGGGGATGAGACTGGTCTGACTGAGGATCGAAACGCGGGTCAACCATATCAGTTCATTGCGTTTGAAAATCTTTATATTTCAAATCGTTACTTGCGCATGAGCGGTTGTGAATATTCGCATTTTCCCATCCGCACTGTACTAAAATCGTACCAAGAAAATATGCCGAGGGCGGACAACAAAAATTGTACCAACTGGGGAAGAGCGCACGAAAAAAGGGTTGGATGAATCATCCAACCCTTTGTCTTTTCTGGAGCCAGCGATGGGACTTGAACCCGCGACCTGCTGATTACGAATCAGCTGCTCTACCAACTGAGCTACGCTGGCCCTATGGGAGAGGGATTGATAGCCAAACCACCTATGCCACGTCAAGACCCCCCGGGCAAGGGGGCGGGCAAAGGGCCGGGCCGCTGTACACCCGGAGCCGCCTGTGCTAGCAGGGGAACGGTCCAGCGACCAGGAGCCAGACCATGTTCGACCGCCATTATTACAAATCGCTGACCAGGAGCATGATCCTCACGGTCTTCCTCGTTTCCCTGGCTCCCCTGGCCCTGATCAGCGTCATCACCAGCTACCAGTTCCACACCGCCTACAAGGACCGGGTCCACGCCCACCTGCGGGAACTGGTCATGAAGCACAAGCGCAACATCGACGGCTTCCTGGCCGAGAAGCTCACGGTCATCCGGGTCCTGGCCGACCTCATCCCCGAGGACCGGTTCCGCAACGAGATCGCGCTCCAGGGCATCCTCAAGAGCCTGCGCGACCGGCACCACGAGGCCTTCGTGGACATGGGCCTGGTCAACGCCGCAGGCCTCCAGGTGGCCTACGCCGGGCCCTTCCGGCTGGAGCGCGCGGACTACGCCGAGGCCGCCTGGTTCCGCGAGGCCATGCGCAGCGAGCTGTACATCAGCGACGTGTTCCTGGGCCTGCGCGGGGCCCCGCACTTCATCGTGGCGGTCAAGGTGCGGGCCCGGGGCGAGGAGTGGATTCTGCGGGCCACGGTGGACTTCGTGGCCTTCAACGAGCTGGTGGAAAGCGTCTCCGTGGGCGAGACCGGCCTGGCCTACATCGTCAACGCCCAGGGCGAGTTCCAGACCAGGCCCCGGCGGGAGCCCGCGGTGGGCGGTCCGGAGCTCAAGGCCATCCTGGCCCGGCGCGGGCAGTCCGGCCCGGCCACGGGCTTTTCCCCGGAATCCGCCGGGGGCCGAGGCCAGGCCTCCCAGTCCATGGTGGACCTGGACATGGTCCGGGACCAGGCCGGCCGGGAGTGTCTGCTCTTGAACGCCCCGCTCAAGGACGGCGACTGGACGCTCATCTACCAGCAGGAAGTGGCCGACGCCTATCAGAGCCTGTTCCACGCCCGGAACCTCTCGCTGTTCGTCATCCTGGCCGGCGGCGTGGGCATCCTGCTCATGGCCTTCGTGGTCTCCAACCGCATGGTCTCGCGCATCGTGGACGCCGACCGCGAGCGCGACATGATGAACGAGCAGGTCATCGAGGCCGGCAAGCTGGTCAGCGTGGGCGAGCTGGCCGCGGGCATCGCGCACGAGATCAACAACCCGCTGGCCATCATCATGGAGGAGGCGGGCTGGGTCCAGGACCTCCTGGACGACGAGTACCTCAAGAAGAGCGAGAGCTACGGCGAAATGGCCCGGGCCCTGACCCAGATCCGCGACCAGGGCGACCGCTGCCGGGGCATCACCCACAAGCTGCTGAGCTTCGCCCGCAAGATCGACCCCACGGTGAAGCCGGTGCAGATCAACGACATCGTGCGGGACATGGCGGCCCTGTCCGAGCAGCGGGCCCGCTTCGCCAACGTGCACATCATCGCGGACCTGGAACCGGACCTGCCCGTGGTCCCGGCCTCGCCCTCGGAACTCCAGCAGGTTCTGGTGAACCTCATCAACAACGCCATCGACGCCATGGAGCAGAAGGGCGGCGAGCTCAAGCTGCGGACCCGCTCCGAGCCCGGCTTCGTGACCGTGTCCATCGCCGATTCGGGCATGGGCATCCCCAAGGCCAACCTGGCCCGCATCTTCGACCCCTTCTACACCACCAAGCCGGTGGGCAAGGGCACGGGCCTGGGGCTGTCCATCTGCTTCGGCATCGTCAAGAAGATGGGCGGGACCATCAGCGTGGAGAGCGCGCCGGACCAGGGCGCCACCTTCCACGTGCGGCTGCCCCGCGCGGAGGGCAAGGCATGAGCGAAGCCATGACGGTCAGCGTGCTCCTGGTGGACGACGAGGCCCCCTTCCTGGAGACCCTGCGCAAGCGGCTCACCCGCCGCGGACTCGCCGTGGAGACGGCCGGGGACGGGGCCGCGGCCCTGGCGGCACTGGAGCGGGGGGTCTGCGTGGACGTGGTGGTCCTGGATGTGAAGATGCCGGGGCTCTCGGGCCTGGACGTGCTCCAGAAGATCAAGACCCTGCACCCCCTGGTGGAGGTGGTCCTGCTCACCGGGCACGCCACCCTGGAGGGCGCGGTGGACGGCATGCGTCTGGGCGCCTTCGACTACCTCATGAAGCCCTGCGAGATGGACGACCTGCTGGCCAAGATCTTCGAGGCCAAGGGCCGCAAGAACGAGCAGGAGCGCAAGATCGGCGAGGCCGAGGCCCGCTGCCGGGGGCAGGAGCCGTGAGCCGGTCCCTGCGCGTGCTCCTGGTGGACGACGAGTTCGGTTTCGCCAGCGTGCTCAAGAAGCGCCTGGAACGCCGGAAGCACGCCGTGTGCGTGGCCCTGAGCGGAGCCGAGGCCCTCCAGGCCCTGCGCCGCCAGGATTTCGACGTGGCCCTCCTGGACCTCAAGATGAGCGACATGGACGGCCTGGAGATCCTCGACGTGTTCCGCAAGATGGTGCCCGAGATGCCCGTGATCATGCTCTCGGGCCACGGCTCGGAGACGGCCGCGCGCGAGGGCCTGGACAAGGGAGCCTTCGACTTCCTGCTCAAGCCCTGCGACCTGGAGACGCTGTTGTCCAAGATGTTTGCCGCGACCGGCGGGGCGGAGGCCCAGACATGAGCATTCGGGTGTTGTTGGTGGATGACGAGATCGAATTCCTGGAGACGCTCTCCAAGCGCCTCGCGCGCCGGGAGATCGAGGCCTTTCAGGCCAGCAGCGGGGAACAGGCCCTGGAGTTCCTGGCCGCAAACGACGTGGACGTGGTGGTTCTGGACGTGAAGATGCGCGGCATGGACGGCATCGAGACCCTCAAGCGCATCAAGGCCGCCAAGCCGGAGCAGGAGGTCATCATGCTCACCGGCCACGCCAGCATGGAGGCGGCCATCCAGGGCATGCAACTGGGGGCCTTCGACTACATCATGAAGCCCGCGGACATCAACCAGCTGCTCTACAAGATCGAGGACGCCCGCAAGAAGCAGGGGCTCAGCGCCGGCCGGACCCGGCCCAACGGGGAGGGCGGCCGCTGATCCCGGCCCGCCGCTGACGGCACGACATGGGTCTGCGCGACTGGCTTTCGGCCCTGGGGCTGAAGAAGAAGGCGGAGGTGGACGTGGCCGCCCTGCGTGCCGAGTTCGCGGCCCGCTACCACCACTTCAAGCTTTTTCTCAACGCCAACAACGCGGTCCACGAGCTGATGACCGACATCGAGGAGGGCCTGCGCGGGGTCCGGCCCTTTGGCATGCACTTCGTGCGCGCGGTCTGCACCCGCCTGTCCACCTCCACCTTCCAGCTGGTCAAGCACCTGGACGAGCTGGCCCCGGGCAAGTACGCCGAGCTGCTGGAGCGCTTCGCGGCCATCCAGAAGGAGATCAACCCCCACGTCTTCCCGGACAAGCCCAAGGCCACGGGCCCGCTGGTCATGCGCCTGCGCGACGTGGGCCGCGAGCACGTGGACCTGGTGGGCCCCAAGATGGCCAACCTGGGCGAGATCAAGAACCGCCTGGGCGTGACCATCCCCCGCGGCTTCGTGGTCACGGCCGAGGCCTACCGCCGGTTCATGGCCGAAACCGAACTCCAGGAGGAGATCGACCGCCGCTTCCAGTCCGCCGAGGTGGTCTCCACCGAGGACATCTTCAACCTGAGTTCCTCCATCCAGCAGCTCATCGTGGCCGCGCCCCTGCCCGCGGAGGTCGAGGAGGCCATCCTCCTGGCCTTCGACACGCTCAAGCAGAACGAGGGCGTCCCGGATCTGCACGTGGCCATGCGCAGCAGCGCCCTGGCCGAGGACCTGGTGGACGCCTCCTTTGCCGGACAGTACCGCTCCAAGCTCAACGTGGGCGAGGACGAGCTTCTCCCGGCCTACAAGCTCATCGTGGCCTCCAAGTACAGCCTCCAGGCCATCGCCTACCGCCTGCACCGGGGCATCCGCGAGGAGGACGTGGCCATGTGCGTGGGCTGCATGGCCATGGTGGACGCCGTGGCCGGCGGCGTGACCTATTCGCGCAACCCGCTCAACTCCCATGACGACGCCGTGCAGATCCACGCGGTCTGGGGCCTGCCCAAGGCCGTGGTGGACGGCTCGGCCGAGGTGGACGTCTTCCAGGTGGCGCGGACCGCGCCGCACACGATCCTGCGGCGGGAGATCGCCGAGAAGCGGAGCCGCTATGTCTGCCTGCCCGAGGGCACCTGCCGCATGGAGGTCACCGGCAAGACCTCCCAGGAGCCCTGCCTGGAGGACGGCAAGGCCGTGGATCTGGCGCGCATCGCCTTGAGCGTGGAGGAGTTCTACGGCCTGGCCCAGGACGTGGAATGGGCCCTGGCCCCGGACGGCACCCTGGAGGTGCTCCAGTGCCGGCCCCTGACCTCCTCCGACGACGTGCTCGGGGCCGAGGAGGTGGTGCCCGAGGACGCCCGTTTCGGCACCGTGCTGCTCAAGGGCGGCACCGAGGCCAGCCCCGGGGTGGCCGCCGGGCCGGTCTATGTGGTGCGCAAGGACGCCGATGTCCTGGCCTTTCCCCGCGGGGCCGTGCTGGTGGTGGGCCAGGCCTTGCCGCGCTGGGCCGCGCTGCTCAACCGCGCCGCGGCCCTGGTGGCCGAGCAGGGCGGCCTGGCCGGGCACCTGGCCAACGTGGCCCGGGAGTTCGGCAAGCCCGCCATCATGGGCCTGCGCGGGGCCTGCGAGGCCCTGGAGTCCGGCCGGGTGGTCACGGTGGACGCAGGCGGCCACACGGTCTTCGACGGCCGCGTGGAGGCCCTCCTGGCCCGGGCCCGCCAGCCCAAGAACCTGATGCTCGGCAGCCCGGTCTATTCGGCCCTGGAAGAGGCCGCCCGGCACATCCTGCCGCTCAATCTCCTGGACCCCGGGGACACCTCGTTCCGGGCCCGCAACTGCCGGACGCTCCACGACATCACCCGCTACAGCCACGAGAAGGCCGTGTGGGAGATGTTCCGCTTCGGCACGGAGCATGACTTTCCCCAGGCCGCGGCCAAGCAGCTCGTCTGCGGGGTGCGCAAGCAGTTCTGGGTGGTCAACCTGGACGACGGCTTCAGCGGCGAGGTCCTCGACCCCCTCGTGCAGGTGGACCAGATCGCCTCCATTCCCATGCTGGCCCTCTGGAAGGGCATGAACGTGGTGGCCTGGGAGGGCCCGCCGCCGGTGCACACCACCGGTTTCCTCTCGGTCATGTTCGAGGCCACGGCCAATCCCGAGCTGGAGCCGGCCACCCAGGCCGAGTTCGCGGTGAAGAACTATTTCATGATCTCCAAGAACTACGTGAGCCTCCAGTCGCGCTTCGGGTTCCACTTCTGCACCGTGGAGGCCCTGGTCAGCGAACGGGCTTCGGAGAACTACATCGCCTTCCAGTTCAAGGGCGGCGCGGCCAACATGGAGCGCCGGGTGCTGCGCGCCCGGTTCGTGGCCGACCTGCTCCAGGAGTTCGACTTCAACACCCGGCTGCGCGAGGACAGTCTCACGGCCCGGCTGGAGGACCGCGAACAGTCCTTCATGGAGCACCGCCTGCGGGTGCTCGGCTACCTGGTCATCCACACCCGCCAGCTGGACATGGCCATGACCGACGCCGCGGCCATCACCGAGCGCCGCGAACGGATGATCCGGGACATCAGCACCCTGCTCTGACGCGTTATTTTCCCCCTCGGATCCGGGCCGGCCGTATTGCCCGGTGGGGGCAGTTGCGCTAGGCTCCGGGCATGGCACCAAAGCGCGTCCGCCCCTGCCGCGGGTTCACCATGATCGAGGTCATCGTGACCGTCGTGCTCCTGGGCGCGATCAGCGCGGTGATCTACGCGTCCCAGGGCTTGCTGGACACCGATCTGGCCGCCCGGGCCGGGCTGTTGCGCAACCAGATCCGCTACGCCCAGCTGCGGGCCATGAAGGGCGGTGGGGTCTATGGCCTGCGCTGCCTGGGCACGGACTACTGGCTCTTCGTCACCGAGCCGACAACCGCCTCCAACCGGGTGGCCCTGCCCGGGGAGGAGACCACGCCCGTGCATCTGGCCACCACCGGAGTGACGCTGTCGGAATTCACCCTGTATTTCGACGCCGCGGGCCAGCCCTACACCGCCTACACGAGTTCCAGCAGCAACACCCCGGTGAGCGCGACCAACACCCTGAACATCGTCATGACCAAGGGCTCCTCCAGCGTGACCCTGTCCGTGACCCCGGAAACCGGATTCGTGCCATGAGACGCAGCCGCGGCTTCACCATCCTGGAGATCATCATCACCGTGGTCCTGGTGGGCATCCTGGCGTCCCTGTTCATTCCGGCCATGGGCACCCACCTGCTGCGCGGCACCGAGCCCGCCAACCGCCCGGCGGACGCTGGCCAGGCCCATGCGGACATGGAGGCCGTGCTGCGGGACTACGTCATCTACCTGAACACCAGCACCACACCCCAGAACGTGCTGTCCTACATGGCCACGCTGGCCAACGCCAGCGTGAGCATGACCTGGATCGATTTCAACGCCTCGGGCGTCCAGACCTCCTGCAGCACTGCCCCGAACTGCGGCGGGCTCCTGGTGACCACGGAGCAGGGCGGCCTGAGTTACAGCGCGGTCCTGACCAACGAGAAGAACGCCACGAGCTATGATGCGGTCAACTACTGAACGCGCGGCCCGGTCCCAGCGGGGCATGACCCTGCTGGAGGTCATCATCGGCATGGTCATCCTGGGGGTCATCGCCTCGGTGGGGGCCTTCTTCTTCGTCACCGGGATCAAGGGCTACACCCAGACCCGCGAGGCCTCGGACCTGGCGCTCAAGGCCGACGCGGCCCTGGAGCGCATGAGCATCGAGCTGCGGGACCTGGACGGGCTGGGCACCGGCAACAGCGTGACCGTGGTCACGGACACCTCCATCACCTACGAATCCACGGTCCTCCCCGGCACGAGGACCATCGGCCACGGGAGCGGGGTCATCTATCTCCAGACCAGCAGCGGGGGCACGCAGTACACGCTCATGGACGGGGTCACGGCCTTCCGCCTCTGGGTGGACACGGCCGAGATGAACGGCGACACGACTTACCTGGAGATCACGGCGGTGCACATTTCCTTTGTCGCGGGCGGCAAGACCTTCAGCCTCCAGGTCCTGCCCCGGCAGTTCCTGCATCTCTAGAGGGAGAATCGGCATGCGGCGGGAAGAGAACGGAGCCCTGATGCTCTACATCGTGATCGCGGTGGTGGTCTTCTCGCTGCTGGCCGGGATCATGGCCCGGAACTACAGCGCCTCCACCCGGGCCACGGCCCGCCCGGACTGCCAGAAGGCCGCCCGGCTCATGGCCGAGTCCGGGGTGCGCTACGCCATGAGCCAGCTCCGCACCGCCGCTGATGAGGCCACCTTCAACGCCCGGGTCACGGCCCTCAACGGACAGACCTTCACCCTGACCAACGGCTCGTCCTTCACCCTCACCCTGACCGGCAGCGGGACCAGCTACACGGTGAGCGCCACGGGCAATGCCCCCTGTCTGGAGGGCGATCCGGCGAGCGCCGGGCTGTCGCACTCCTTCAGCGTGGAGTCGCTGGGCTCGGGGATCGCCTTTGACAACGGCGATCTCTCGGGCTTCGAGGTGGTGGCGGGCGCGGGCGGCACCAACGCCATCACCGTGCACAACGACACGACCACCCCTGCCAACAGCTATGTGGAGTTGGGCGGCACACTGTTCGAGAACTTCGGAGCCCTCTGGTACGCCGGGAACAAGGGCGACTGCGTCAACGGCAACTGCCCCCTGGGCAACGGGGTGCGGGCCTTTTTCGAGTTCCAGTTCAACTCCGGGTCCGATGGCGACGGCTTCATCTTCGCGCTCATCAGCGCCACCACGAACACCAAGAGCACGGGCGGCGACACGACCATGGGCGAGCTCATGGGGTACGCTGGCGCGGGTACGAACAACATCGGCCTGCTGCCGCCCAAGATCGGCCTGGAGTTCGACATCTACCACAACGACTGCAACACCAACCTCTGCTCGCCCGGCTCCCGCTGCGACGGCTACAACACCAGCGACTCCTACCAGAACTCCTACGACCACTTGGCCTTTGTGCACTGGGGCGCGGAAACCGGCTCCACTGTTTCGGGCTTCTGCTCCACGGGCAAGTACCGCAACCGCTACGACGACAACCGCCACAACGCCGGAGCAACGGGCAGCAACACCGAGCCGCGCAACCCCGCCTATGGCGAGCCCGGCTTCTACACCCAGTCCGGCGGCACCAGTTGGCTGGAGGATGGCGGGGCCTTCCGCCTGCGCTACGAACTGACCCGTCACACTACCGCCGCCAGCAACGGAGACTACTGCTACGAGCTGCGGGCCTGGCTCCAGTCCACCAGCGAGACCATGCCCACGGGCATGGACGACGTGACCAAGGATTTCGAGGCCGCGCCCACGGTTCAGGAGGTCTTCTATCTCTCCTCGGCCGTGAACACCCAGTTCAACAACTTCTATTTCGGCTGGACCGAGGGCACGGGCGCGGCCACGCAGCTGGCAACGCTCCGGAAGTTCGCCCTGGACTTCAAGGGGGACCCGGGCGAGCCCAAGACCATGCCCAGCGACTCCCCGGTGCTCTACCTGTCCATGCGCGACGGCTGGGGGACCACGGTGACGGACCGCTCTGCCTACGGCAACGACGGGACCATCTACAACAATTGGTATACCCCGCCGAGCGTGGCCTGGGTGCCCGGGGTGGGCTGTCCTGACTGCCCGGCGCTTTACTTTTCCGGCGGTTCCTCAAGCTACGTGACTGTGGCCGACGACAGCAGCCTGGACCTGCGGAGTGCGGGCACCGCGGCGGCCTGGATCATGCTCCCGGGCACTCCCAGCAACGGGGCCACGATCCTGCGCAAGGGCAGCAGCAGCACAAGCAACACAGAGGCGTACCGGCTCTATCTGAACAACAGGCGGCCTTCCCTGACCGTGCGCGGCAGCTCCGGCAACCGCACCATCACCTCGCCCACTGCCCTAACAACCAATCGTTGGTATCATCTGGCCGCCACCTGGAACGGGACGAACCTGGAACTCTTCGTGGACGGGGAGTCCGTGGCCACAGGCGTCGGCGTGGGCAACCTGGACGATGTGAACGGGCCGTTGTTTCTGGGCCACCGGACCACCTCCAGCGGCGCGTTCACCGGGAACATCGACGAGGTCCTGCTGTACAGTTCGGTGCTGAGCGCCGCCAAGATCAAGCAGCTCTACAACTACGGGCTCTGGGGCCGGCAGTAGCGCCCCGGCCTTTTGTCCGTCCCGCCTGCTTCGTCCACGCCTGTTCCCTGATCTGGCCCGGTCCTTGAATGGCTGGGAACGGAAGGGTCTGCGGCCCGGTCCGCGCCCCGGCCTCCCCGTGTGGGGATTGTCCTGGAAATTGAGGCCAATGAAGGCCCGGGCAGGGGCCCGCGAAGAGGCGCGGGCGCGGGAATCCGCGCACCTTCTGTTCAACAATAATGTGCAGCCTGTGGGGCTTTGTTGGGCAAAAATGTGAAAAAGCCTTGGCACCAGCCAAGGCAAGGGCTGAATCCGGGAGGTTCTTGTGCACCGGAAACACGCCGTGTTCGTTTACGGGACGCTGAAGCGGGGGCTGTCCAACCACTTCTTTCTGCGCGAGGCCCGCTTCCTGGGCCAGGCCCAGACCGTGGAGCGCTACGCCCTGTATGAGGACGAGATTCCCCTCGTGACCCGGAGCCAGGCCGTGAGCCCCATCCAGGGCGAGGTCTACGAGGTGAGCGAGAAGATCCTGCACCACCTGGACGTGCTCGAGCAGCATCCGGAATTCTACCGCCGCGAGCTGGTGCAGGTCCAACTGGAGGACGGCTCCCGGCGCGAGGCCTGGCTCTACTTCTCCCCAGAACCCAAGGGCGCGCTCCTGCCGGAAGGCGTCTGGCCGCGCCCGTCCCAGGCCGGAGAGGCCTGAATCCCGTGCCCGGGGAACCGCCCGGGCAGCAGCAACACCTTCACCATGTCCCCGGCGGCCAGGCCCGGTCCCGGGGGAATGCACAGCAGGCCTTGGGCCAGGAGCATCTGGCCGCGCGGGCAGTGCTCGCGGTCCAGGGGCCGGGCCAGGAGCCGCCCGTTCTCCAGGGCCAGGGAGCAGGACGTCAGGCGCAGAGCCTGGGCCGAGCCCCGGGCCGGGGTTGTCAGCGTGGCCAGGGCCGCGGGTGG
>DFYP01000201.1 GCA_002382645.1 Desulfovibrio sp. UBA4079
GCTGAAAAGCTCCTGCGGCTGGACCGGTTCCCGGAATACTTCGGCTCCCAGGTGGGCCTGGCCACGCCCTGGTGGCTCTGGCTCATGCTGGCGGCCAGCGTGGCGGGCCTGCTGGCCGCCCTGCGCGCCCCGGCCAGGGCCCAGGGGCTGGAGGCGGCCTCTGCCCGGCGCCAGGCCCTGCTGGTGCTGTTCTTTCTGCCCGTGTGGGGCTTTTTCCTGCTCTGGAGCTTCCACGCCAAGGTCCTGCCCAACTGGACCACGGTGAGCTACGTGGCGGGCGCGCTCCTGGCGGCGGAAAGGTTCGCGGCCCTGGTGCGCGACCCGGCCCGGGCCAAGGCCCGCAACGCCCTGCTGGGCCTCTCGGCGCTCATCTTCCTGGTCCTGCACCTGTCCCCGGCCCTGCCCCTGCCTGCGTCCGTGGACATCCTGGGACGGCTCAAGGGCTGGAGCGACATGGGCCGCAAGGCCGACGAGCTGCGCCAGGGCCTGCCCGACCCCGCGCGCTGCTTCTTTTTGAGCGATGTCTACGACACCACGGCCGAGCTGGCCTTCTACGTGCCGGGCCAGCCCCGGGCCTTCTGCGTCTGGGCCGACGACCGGCGCATGAACCAGTACGACCTCTGGCCCGGACCCCAGGACCGCGCGGGCCAGGACGCCATCTTCGTGCGCAAGGGCCTCCAGGGACCCCTGCCGCCCAAGATCACGGACCTGTTCGCCGCGGTGTCCGAGCCCATCCATTTCCAGTCCCAGCACCGGGGGCGACCCGCCAGGAGCTTCACTCTCTACGTCTGCACGGGCTACAAGGGGACCTGGTATTCGGACCCTTCAGGCAGATTTTAGAGCGGCGGAATAGTTGATGAATTTTTTATCCTCCCCGTATCGTTGCATCTATTTTTCTTTACCTGGACAGAGAATTTTGTGAAGACAACGTGACGCCAACTGCCTGCTTTGTTTCATCATGCAGACGATTTCCCCGGGCTTGAGCGCCAATGTAATTCTTTGACAAGCGTTGACTATGGGTGACAATTCTTGTAATGCGAAGAGCATTGTGAGACTTTGAGGCAATGTCGGACACACCAATGACACCGAGGCTGTTGACGGTGCAGGAGGTGGCCGGGATCCTCAGGGTCCATGCCCGCACGGCGTACAGACTGGTGACCGAGGGCTCGATCCGGGCCGTGAAGATCGGCAGCCAGTGGCGGGTGCCGGAACAGGCGCTCCTGGAGTTCCTGGCCACAGGCACCCCGGTGACCGGGCAGGGCAGGAAGGAACCGGTCCAGAAACAGCACAAGCTGCCTTTGTAGGTCGCGCGCGGCCTGCCAGGAGAACGGCATGTCCAGGGACGTGAGCGGAGACGCGCTGTCGGGGTTCATCACCACCTTGACGCTGCCCAACGACATGGGGGAGGACGTCACCCTCACCGGGCGGCTGGTGGCCGAGGACATGCACTTCAATAATTCCAATGGGATGCTTACTGTCGAGAAGGTCTACGAGCGCCAGGAGGGCGGGCTCGCCTATGGCGTGATCTCGGCCATCGGCCACACCCGGGACCGCCGGGCCTATGTCATCGAGGAGCAGGGCGAGGTCTGCGTGGTGAACAACGGCCGCCTGGCCCTGGAGATCCCCACGGACGACCTGCTGGAGCTTTTGTCCGTGGCCATCGAGGCCGAGCGCGACGTGTGCGCGGATTCGGCCTGTGAGCACATGATCCGCAAATTAGCCGCCAACGACTGAGGCTGCCTCCTCAGGTCCACGGAAAAGGGCTGTCCCGGCGGGGGACAGCCCTTTTCTTATGGTGTGCGCGGGGGGGTCAGCAGACGCGTTTTTGCGGGTCCGCGTGGATCTCCTGGCCCGTGGATTCCAGCACCGAGCGCCAGTAGTCGGACTGGATGTTGAGCTTCTTGCGCTTGCGGATGACCAGCTCCAGGGGCAGGTGCACGTAGCGCGAGAGGAGCCGGCTGACCACCATGCCGGTCTTGCCGGCCATGGCCGCGTGCACCGCGTTCTGGCCCAGGAAGCCGCAGTACACGCGGTCGTTGGCGTTGGCCGGGACCGAGCGGATGATGTAGCTTGGGTCGATGAATTTGAGGGTCACGTCCATCTGGCGCTGTTTGAAGTGCTCCTTGATGCGCGCGACGATGAGCGTGGACACGTCGCAGAGCACGGGGTTGCCGGAGGCGTCCTTGGCGTTGCTGATCTGGCAGTGGTCCTGGCCCGCGCCCTCGGCCACCACGATGACCGCGTGATGGCGGGTCCGCAGGCGGTCCTCCAGGGCGGACAAGAGGCCGTGATCGCCGTCGAACTGGAAGGGGGCCTCGGGCACGAGCACGAAGTTCACTTCCTTGAGGGCCAGGGTGGCCTGGGCCGCGATGAACCCGGATTCCCGGCCCATGAGCTTGACCACGCCGATGCCGTTGTTCACGCCCACGGCCTCGGTGTGGGCCGACTGGATGGCCTCGGTGGCCTTTTCCACGGCCGTGTCGAAGCCGAAGGACTGGCTCACGAAGTTGATGTCGTTGTCGATGGTCTTGGGGATGCCGATGATGGAGATGCGCAGGTTGCGCTTGGCGATCTCCTCCACGACCTTGGCGGCGGCGCGCATGGTGCCGTCGCCGCCGATCATGAACAGGCAGTTGATGTTCATGCGCTCAAGGGCGTCCACGATCTCGTCCGGGGGCTGGTGGCCCCGGGAGGAGCCCAGGATGGTGCCGCCGAACTGGTGGATTTCCGAGACTTTCTTGGGGGTCAGTTCGACCACGTCGTGGCCGAAGCTGGGGATGAAGCCCTGGAGGCCGAAGCGCACGCCGAGCACCGAGGCCACGTGGTAGTTGTGGTGCGCGGTCATGACGATGGCCCGGATCACGTCGTTGATGCCCGGGCAGAGGCCGCCGCAGGTGACGATGGCGCACTTGGTCTTGGACGAGTCGAAGTAGAGCAGCTCGCGGGGCCCGGCCTTTTCCACGGACAGGGACAGGGTCTTGCCGGGTTCGATCTCGTCCGTCTCCTCCTCGGTGAGGATGAAGGGCAGGGGCTCGTCGTCGCGGATGAAGTGCCAATGGGGCAGGGCCGTGGGGATCTTGGCCTGCCCCAGGCTCTTGATGGTCACGTCGATGCCGTTGGCGGGTTTCTTCTTCCCGGGCATGGGGTCCTCCCTGGCGCTCTCGCGCGGTTCCGGATGCGTCCCTTGTACGGCAAGGGCTGCGGCCCGTAAACCGGGGCGGTCACTCGATCCAGGAGTTCACTTCGGTGTCGGGCAGGTGTTCCACGGCCTGGGCCAGTTCCAGGGCCGAGGCCGTGGCCGCGCCCACCTGGGCCACCACCAGGCCCGCGGCGTGGTTGGCCAGGACGCTGGCGGTGATCAGGTCCAGGCCCGCGGCCAGGCCCAGGGCCAGGGTGGCGATGACCGTGTCGCCGGCGCCGGTGACGTCGAAGACCTTCTGGGCCACGGTGGGGATGTGGCGCACGACCTCGGGGGACTCGAACAGGGCCATGCCCTCGGCGCCCAGGGTCACGAGCAGGTGCTTGCAGTGCAGGCGCTTGAACAGGGCCCGGCCCGCGGCCAGGACCCCGTCGCGGCCCTTGGCCGGGAGGCCCGCGCCTTCCCCGGCCTCCTTGGTGTTGGGCGTGAGCAGGTCCACGCCCTGGTACAGGTCGTAGTTCACGGGCTTGGGGTCCACCAGGACCAGGGGCCGCTGGGGCAGGGGGGCGAGCAGGTCCATGAGCCGGCCCATGAGCCCGCGGGAGATGATGCCCTTGCCGTAGTCCGAGAGCACGATCACCGGGAATTCCGGCAATATCTTGGAAAGCTTGGAGAACATCTCATCCAGCAGGGGCTCGGGCAGGGGATCGGGCTGTTCCGAGTCCACCCGGACCACCTGCTGGTTGTGGGCGATGATCCGGGTCTTGCGGGTGGTGGGCCGGGTCTTGTCCTTGAGGATGCGGGACTCGATCCCGGCCTCGGCGCACATGCGCACCAGGGCCGCGCCCTCGGGGTCGTCGCCGGTGCAGCCGAAGAGCAGGGGCTTGCCGCCCAGGGCGGCCACGTTGCGGGCCACGTTGCCGGCCCCCCCCAGGAGGCGGTCCTCGCGGGTGACGCGGACCACGGGCACCGGGGCCTCGGGGGAGATGCGCTCCACGGTGCCGATCATGTAGTGGTCGAGCATGAGGTCGCCGATGATGCAGACCTTGCGGCCCGCGAGGCGGGCCACGGCCTTCAATTGCGCCTGCTTGGAGATCATGTCGATAGTTCCTGTTGAATCAGCATGTTGCCGATTTCGAGCCCCGGAGAGCGAAGATCGGCGGTTTTCCGGGGTCTGACCTAGAGATCGTCCACATCCACGCCCAGGCGGCGCGCCAGGTCCAGGAGCTGGTCGCGGCCCGAGAAGGGGATGGTCAGCTTGCCCAGGTCCGGGCCGCCCTGGATGCGCACCTTGGCCTCCAGTTCCTGGCCCAGGCGCTTCTGGAGTCCGGCCAGGAGGGGGTCCTTGGGCTGGGAGCGGGGCCTGCGGGAGCGGGGCGCGGGCTCGGCCTCGGCCTCGGGTTCAGGCTCGGGCTCGGGTTCGGCCAGGGACAGGGAGCCGGTGGCCTTCCACAGGCTGGCTTCCTCCTCGGCCTGGCGCACGGTGAGGTTCTTGGCCAGGATGCGGCGGCGCAGGCCCTCGGCGGCCTCGGGGTC
>DFYP01000076.1 GCA_002382645.1 Desulfovibrio sp. UBA4079
GCATCGCCCGGGACAAGGCCGGGGCCATGCGGCCCAATGGTCTGGCCGTCACCGGGCCGCAGGAGCCCGAGGTCCTGGAGATCCTGGCGGACCGGGCCCGGGAGATCGGGGCCGAGCTGCACCATGCCGCGGACCTGGCCGAACTGCCCCTGGCGAACAATCTGGGCCTGAGCGGTCCGCACCAGCAGGAGAACGCGCGCCTGGCCCTGGCCGCCTGGCGGCTCGTGGCCCGGAAGCGGGGCTGGAAGGCCGACGCGCAGGCCGAGACCCGCGGCCTGGCCCGGGCCTTCATCCCGGGACGGTTGCAGTCCGTGGACTTCGACCCCCCGCTGCTCCTGGACGGGGCCCACAACGAGCCGGCCTTGATCGCCCTGGCCCGGGCCCTGGACGCCTTGGGCCTCCGGCCCGCGGGCCTGATCTTCGCCTGCCTCAAGGACAAGGACCTCCCGGCCATGCTGCCCCTGGTCCGGGGACTCACCGACGGACCCATCCTGGTGCCGGAACTCCCGGGCAACGAGCGGGCCCTGTCCGCCCAGGACCTGGCCGGCCGCCTGGGGCCCCGGGCCCGGGCCGTGCCGGACCTGGACGCGGCCCTGAACCTTCTGGCGGGTTCAAAAGGCCGGGTCCTGCTCTGCGGTTCCTTGTATTTGCTGGCCGAGTTCTATACAAAACATCCACGGTTTTTGACGCGGCCCGCCACCTGAAGACCCCGGAGCGCCTTGTGCCCAGCCTGTTCCGCCACCTGCCGTCCGTGGACGCGGCCCTCACCGCCCTGACCCGGGAGTCCGACCTCGCGGATCTGCCCCGGCCCCTGCTCAAGGACCTGGTGAACCGCTTTCTGGACCTCTGCCGCGAGGAGATCCGCGCGGGCGCCCTGACCCGGGCCGCGGACCTGGACCTCACGTCCCTGTCGCCCCGGCTTCTGGCCTACATCCGCAGCCATTCCCGGCCGCGCTTCCGGCGCGTGCTCAACGCCACGGGCGTGGTGGCCCACACCAACCTGGGCCGCTCGCTCCTGGCCGACGCCGCCGTGGAGGCCGTGACCTCGGCCTGCGCCCACTATTCCAACCTGGAGCTGGACCTGTCCACGGGCAAGCGCGGCAGCCGCTATTCCCACGTGGAGGAGCTGCTCTGCCGGCTCACCGGGGCCGAGGCCGCCCTGGTGGTCAACAACAACGCCGCGGCCGTGCTCATCGTCCTGGAGACCCTGGCCAAGGGCCGGGAGGTCATCGTGTCCCGCGGCCAGCTCGTGGAGATCGGCGGCTCGTTCCGCATCCCCGAGGTCATGGCCAAGAGCGGGGCGCGGCTGCGCGAGGTCGGGGCCACCAACCGCACCCACCTGCGCGACTATGAGAACGCCGTGACCTCGGAGACCGCCGCGTTCCTGCGCGTGCACACCTCCAACTACCGCATCCAGGGCTTCACCAGCGAGGTGCCGCTCAAGGAGCTGCGGGCGCTGGGCGACCGCTTCGGCCTGCCCGTGCTCGAGGACCTGGGCAGCGGCAGCCTCTGCGATTTCGCGGGCTCGGGCCTGGCCGGGGAGCCCACGGTGCAGTCCGTGGTGGCCGACGGCGCGGACGTGGTCTCGTTTTCCGGGGACAAGGTCCTGGGCGGACCCCAGGCCGGGATCATCGTGGGCCGCAAGGACTTCATCGAGGCCATCAAGAGGAATCCGCTCAACCGCGCCGTGCGCATCGACAAGATGACCCTGGCCGCCCTGGAGGCCACCCTGCGGCTCTACCTGGACCCGGAGCGGGCCCAGCGCGAGATTCCCACCCTGCGCATGATCGGAACGCCCGAGGCCACGCTCAAGACCCAGGCCGGACGTCTGGCCCGGCTCCTGCGCGAGGAACTGGGCGGACGCCTGGAGGTCCGCACCCGCAAGGGCGTGTCCCGCGTGGGCGGCGGGGCCTTTCCCGAGCAGGACCTGGCCACCGTGCTGGTGGCCCTGGTTCCCTTGGGCGGGGCCACGGTGGAGGCCCTGCGCGAGGCGCTGCTGCATACGGATCCGCCCCTGCTGGTCCGGGTGGAGGGCGAGGCCCTCTGCCTGGACCCGCGCACCCTGGACACCAAGGAGTTCGCCCTGGCGGCCCGGGCCCTGGCCCAGGCCCTGGACGGGCTCCAATCCTAGGAGACGAACGTGGCCAAGAAGAAGATCGAGCTGGAGCACCAGCCCAAGAGTTGCTGGGACGTTTATGGCTCCAAGGCCCATGGCGCGGCCATGGACGCCCTGGCCAAGCGCTACCTGGATTTCCTGAGCCGCTGCAAGACCGAGCGCGAGACCGTGGACTACGTGCGTGAGCGCGTGACCAAGGCCGGGTTCCGCGAGGATTTCGCGGCCAAGGCCGTGTTCCGCGAGATGCGCGGCAAGAGCACGTTCCTGGCGCGCAAGGGCAAGCTGCCCCTGTCCAAGGGCTTCCGGCTCATCGGGGCCCACGGGGACACCCCGCGCCTGGATTTGAAGCAGCGTCCGCTCTACGAGGACGTGCATATGGGCCTGGCCAAGACCCACTACTACGGCGGCATCCGCAAGCACCAGTGGCTGGCCCGGCCTCTGGCCCTGCACGGCGTGGTGGTCAAGACCGACGGCCGGATGGTGCCCGTGGTCCTGGGCGAGGACTTGGCCGACCCGGTGTTCACCATCGCGGACCTCCTGCCGCACCTGGCCTACAAGCAGGTGGAGAAGAAACTCTCCGAGGCCTTCGAGGCCGAGAAGCTCAACCTGGTCCTGGGCCACGCGCCCTCGGCCAAGGCCAAGGACGACGGGGATTCCGGACGGGTCAAGAAACGCCTCCTGGAGCTGCTGCACGAGCGCTTCGGCATCCGCGAGGCCGACCTCATGAGCGCCGAGCTCCAGGCCGTGCCCGCGGGCCCGGCGCGATTCGTGGGCCTGGACGGCTCGCTCATCGGGGCCTACGGCCAGGACGACCGGGCCTCGGTGTTCTGCGCCCTGGAGGCCCTGCTGGCCGAGAAGACCCCGGCGCACACCCAGGTGGTCCTGTTCTGGGACAAGGAGGAGATCGGCTCCGAGGGCTCCACCGGGGCCCAGTCCCTGTTCCTGGAGTACTGCCTCCAGGACCTCCTGGCCGCCTGGGAGCCCAAAACCCGGCTTTCCAGCCTGTTCCTGGCCTCCGAGGCCGTGTCCGCGGACGTGCACCCGGCCGTGGACCCGGACTACCAGGACCTGCACGAGAAGCTCAACTCCGCCTACCTGGGCTTCGGCCCCTGCTTCTGCAAGTACACCGGCCACCGGGGCAAGGTCGGGGCCAACGACGCCCACCCCGAGTACATCGGCCGGTTGCGCGCCATCCTGGACGCGGCCAAGATCCCCTGGCAGATGGCCGAGCTGGGCAAGGTGGACCTGGGCGGCGGCGGCACCGTGGCCAAGCACCTGGCCCGCTACGGCCTGGACATCATCGACATGGGCCCGCCGGTGCTCTCCATGCACAGCCCCTTCGAGCTCACCAGCAAGGCCGACATCTACGCCACGGTCCTGGCCTTCCGGGAGTTCCTGAAGAGCTAGGCCCCAGCGCCAAGGAGTCTGCATGCCTCTGATCATGGGCACCGCCGGGCACATCGACCACGGCAAGACGAGCCTGGTCAAGGCCCTCACGGGCATCGACTGCGACCGGCTGGCCGAGGAGAAGCGCCGCGGCATCACCATCGAGCTGGGCTTCGCCTTCCTGGACCTGCCGGGCGGCGGGCGGCTGGGCATCGTGGACGTGCCCGGCCACGAGCGCTTCGTCAAGAACATGGTGGCCGGGGCCGCGGGCATCGACTTCGTGCTCCTGGTCATCGCCGCGGATGAGGGCATCATGCCCCAGACCCGCGAGCACCTGGAGATCTGCACCCTGCTGGGCATCCGCTTCGGCCTCGTGGCCCTGACCAAGGTGGACATGGTGGAGCCGGACTGGCTGGAGATGGTCCGCGAGGAGGTGCGCGCCTACCTCGAACCCACCTTCCTGGGCGGGTCCCCGATCCTGCCGGTGTCCGCAATCTCGGGCCAGGGCCTGGACGAGCTGCGCGCGGCCATCGGGACCCTGGCCAGGGAGCTGGCCCCCAAGCGGCGCTCGGACCTGTTCCGCCTGCCCGTGGACCGGATCTTCACCATGAAGGGCTACGGCACCGTGGTCACCGGGGCTTCCATCTCGGGCAAACTGGCCGTGGGCGACGACCTCATCGTCTATCCCAAGGGCCTGGCCACCAAGGTCCGCAACCTGGAGTCCCACGGGGCCGACGTGCGCGAGGCCGCGGCCGGGGTGCGCACGGCCGTGAACCTGCACGGCCTGGAGGTTTCCGACCTGGAGCGCGGGGACGTGCTGGCCCGGCCGGGCACGCTCTTCCCCAGCCTGGCCTGGGACCTGGAGCTGACCTGCCTGTCGTCTGCGCCGCGCTCGCTCAAGCACCGCAAGCAGGTGCACTTCCACCATGGCGCGCGCGAGACCATGGCCCGCATCTATTTCCTGGACCGCGAGGAGCTCAGGCCCGGCGAGACGGCCGTGTGCCAGGCCCGCTTCGAGGAGCCCCTGGCCGGGGTCTTCGGCGACCGGGTGGTGCTCCGTTCGTTCTCGCCCCTGCGGACCATCGCCGGGGGCCGGCTCCTCAATCCCCTGGGCCGGAGGATCAAGCGCTTCTCCCCGCAGGTGGACAAGCAGGCCGTGCTGGCCCAGGGCCAGGGCGAGGACCTGGTGCGCGCCCACCTGGACCTGGCCGGAACCGGGGGCCTGACCTTCGCCATGCTGGCCGTGGCCAGCGACCTGGAGAGCAAGGCCCTGGACAAGGTCCTGGCCGATCTCGGAGGCAGACAGGAGGCCTTCCAGTTCGACCGCGAGGTCCGGACCTACGTGGGCGGCGGCGTGGCCGCGTCCCTGCTGGAGTCTTTGCGTTCCTTCCTGGAGGCCTTCCACCGCAAGGAGCCCATGCGGCCGGGCCTGTCCCGGGGCGAGCTGGTCTCCACCTGGGGCCGGGACCTGCCGCCGAAACTCTTCCACTTCCTCCTGGAGCGGGCGGTGCGCCAGGCCGTCGTGACCCTGGAGGGCGAAGTCTACCATCTGCCCGGCCACAAGGTCTCCCTGGCCTCGGACACGGCCAAGCTGCGCGAGAGCGTGCTGGCGGCCTACGAGGCCGGCGGCGTGACCCCGCCCAATCTCAAGGACGTTCTGGACCCTCTGGGGGTCTCCTTCAAGGAGGCCGCGCCGGTGTTCAAGATGCTCCAGGACGAGGGCAAACTCGTGAAGATCAAGGACGAGATGTACTTCGCGGCCGGGGCCGCGCGCCAGCTGGTGGACAAGCTCACGGACTGGTTCCGCCAGGGCCGCGAGGAGATGGAGCCCTCGGACATCCGGGAGGTCCTCGGGCTGTCGCGCAAGTACTCCATCCCGGTGCTCGAGTGGATGGACAAGGAGAAGATCACCGTGCGCGTGGGCGACAAGCGCCGCCTGCGCAAGCGCGAGGGCTAGGACAAAAGAAAAAGGCCGGGTTGTGGCCCGGCCTTGGCAAAACTGGGGTGAGTGATGGGACTTGAACCCACGGCAACCAGAGCCACAATCTGGGACTCTACCAACTGAGCTACACTCACCATAAGGGGAAGATGCGTATAGCCGAGGCCCGCCCCACGGTCAAGTGGTTTATGCCCCGGGCGGCTGACATGATACGACACCTGAACACGCAAGGAAAGAGCGCATGGACAAGTTGATCATCGAAGGCGGCGTGCCGCTCAAGGGAACCATCCGCGTGAGCGGCTCCAAGAACGCGGCCCTGCCCATTCTCATGGCCTGCCTCCTGGCCGAGACCCCGGTGCGCCTGGACAATGTGCCCCGGCTGCGGGACATCCGCACCACCTTGAAGCTCCTGAACATCCTGGGTTGCGAGACCGAGTTCGAGGACAACACGGTGCGCAGCCAGGTGGTCGGGCTCAAACCCGAGGCCCCCTACGAGCTGGTCAAGACCATGCGCGCCTCGGTGCTCTGCCTGGGCCCGTTGCTGGCCCTTTTGGGCGAGGCCCGCGTGGCCCTGCCCGGCGGCTGCGCCATCGGCGCGCGGCCCGTGGACCTGCACCTCAAGGCCCTGGAGCGCATGGGCGCCACCTTCGAGCTGACCTCCGGCTACATCCTGGGCCGCTGCGGCAAGCTCCAGGGCGCGCACATCACCTTCGACTTCCCCACCGTGGGCGGCACCGAGAACCTGCTCATGGCCGCCAGCCTGGCCCAGGGCGAGACCATCCTGGAGAACGCCGCGCGCGAGCCCGAGGTGGCCGATCTGGCCGACTTCCTGAACGCCTGCGGGGCCAAGATCAGCGGCCAGGGCACCAGCGTCATCCGCATCCAGGGCGTATCCCGGCTCACGGGCTGCGACTACCGGGTCATGCCCGACCGCATCGAGGCCGGCACCTACCTCTGCGCCGCGCCCATCACCCACGGCGAGCTGGAGCTGCTGGAATGCCCGTTCCAGGAGCTGGACGCCCTGGTCTACAAGCTGCGCGAGATGGGCGTCTGGGTCCAGGAGGAGGGTGACCGGGTCATCGTGCGCCGCGACGGCGACCTGGTGGGCGTGGACGTGACCACCCAGCCGCATCCCGGCTTCCCCACGGACATGCAGGCCCAGCTCATGGCCCTCATGTGCCTGGCCAAGGGCGCGGGCTCCATCCAGGAGAAGATTTTCGAGAACCGCTTCATGCACGTGCTCGAGCTCGTGCGCCTGGGCGCCAACATCAAGCTCAAGGACCGCACGGCCATGGTCCGCGGGGTGCCCAAGCTGGTGGGCGCGCCGGTCATGGCCTCGGACCTGCGGGCCAGCGCCTCCCTGGTCCTGGCCGGGCTGGCCGCCGAGGGCGTCACCGAGGTCCAGCGCATCTACCACCTGGACCGGGGCTACGAGAACATCGAGGCCAAGCTCTCGGCCGTGGGCGCGCGCATCCGCAGGGTTCCGGAGGAATAGGGCGGAAAAAAAGGGAGGGGGCAGGCCCCCTCCCGTGCCTCCGACGTGGTCTGACTACTTCAGGCTGGAGTAGTAGGCCGCCAGGTCCGCGACCTCGGCGTCCGAGAGTTTCTGGGCAATGCCGATCATGGATTTGGGCTCGCCCTTGCCGGCCTTGAAGTTGGCCATGAGGCCGGTGAACTTCTTGGCGTCCATGCCGTCCAGGTTCTTCTTGGCGTTGTGGCAGGAGCACTTCTTGGCCAGGTCCTTGCCCTTGGCGGGGTCCGCGGCCTGGGCGATGTGCAGGCCCACGAACAGGGCCAGGGCGGCAAGGGTGACGGAGAGAAGAATACGTTTCATCGGGATGCCTCCTGTTTTACGTTCCATATAATGCAGTTCCAGGAAAAGGGATACACCCGGGAGCATTTTTATGCCTCCTCGCCCGTATCCGCCGGGCCCATGAACGGCTCGGATCGCTCCGGAATCCCCGGCGGCAGAGCCTTTCCCGGGCTGTTTGCCTGGCAGGTCCTGTTCCTGGCCTGGGTCTGCGGCCTGCTGGCGGCCGCCCATCCCGAGGCGCTGTGCGGCGTCCCCCTGCTCTGGTTCCTCTGCCGCAGGCTGCGGGCCCGGCCCGTGTCCCTGGCGGCCCTGGTCCTGTGTGGCGGCCTGGGCCTGGGCTGGGCGTTGCTGCGCGCGCCCGTTCCCGCCCCCGAGGCCCCGGCCTGGATGGAGCAGGGCAGGGAGGTGGAGTTCTCCGGGGTGGTGGACGCGGTGCAGACCCGGCCCAACCGGCGGCTGGTGATGTTTTTGCGCCAGGCCTCCTGCGTGGTGGACGGGGAGGAGTGGCATGCGCCCGGGCTGGTGGCCTGGACCTGGGAGCTGCCCGCGGCCCGGCCCCTGCCGGGCCAGGAGGTCCTGCTGCGCACGCGGCTCTGGTCCGTGCAGGGCCTGGACAACCCCGGGATATGGGACGGCGCGGACTACTGGGAGCGCCAGGGCGTGGCCTTCCGCACCGCCAGCCTGGGTCGCGCCCCGGGGATCGTCCTGGGCCCGGCCCCGGCCCCAGGGCCCGGGGGCCTGCGCCAACTTTTGCGCCAGGAGACCGAGGCCCTGGTTCCGGCCACCCAGGGCGGGGCCGTGGTCCTGGCCGTGCTCACCGGCGACCGTTTCCTGCTCGCCCCGGCCACCCTGGAGCTCATGCGCCACGCCGGGTTGTCCCACAGCCTGGCCCTGTCCGGCCTGCACCTGGGCTTCGTGGCCGCGGTGGGCGCGGCCCTGGCCTATGGCCTGAGCCTGCTCTGGCCCGGGGTCTGCCTGCTCCTGCCCCGGCCCAAGCTGGCCGTGCTCACGGCCGCGCCCCTGGTCCTGGCCTATGCCTGGCTGGGCCAGCCCGCGCCGTCCCTGGTGCGGGCCGCCTGCATGTTCCTGTCCTGGGGCCTGCTCCTGCTCTGGGACCGGCAGCGGGTGCTCCTGGACGGCCTGTTCCTGGCCCTGGCCCTGATCCTCGTCATCGCGCCCGGCGAGGTCCAGGAGCTGAGCCTTCAGCTCTCGGCCGTAGCCGTGGCCGGCATCGCGGCGTTCTGGGCCCCGCTCTGGCACTGGGTCCCCAAGCGGGGCGGCGTGTGGCGGGCTCTGCGCTGGGCCTTGGGCCTGCTCCTGGTGAGCCTCTGCGCCAACCTGGCCCTGCTGCCCCTCCAGGTTTGGCACTTCGGGGTCCTGAGCCCCAATTTCCTGGCCAATGTGTTCTGGCTGCCGGTGCTGGGCCTGCTCATCATGCCCCTGGGCCTGGCCGGCCTGGCCCTTCTGGGCCTCTGGCCCGGGGCCGCGGCCGCCTGTCTGGCCGGGGCCGCGTTTCTGGCCGACGCCTCTCTGGACGTCCTGGCCCGGACCGATGCCTGGGGCTGGCTGCCCTTGATCCAGACCCTGCGGCCCCTCTGGCCCGAGCTCCTGGGCGGGGCCCTGCTCCTGGCCTGCCTGCCGCTGCTCCTGCGCCGGGCCGCGGTTCCGGCCCCGGTCCTGGGCCTGGGCCTGTTCCTCCTGCTGGTTCCGCACGCCTGGATCATGGTCCGGGACACGCTCAACGGGCCCTCCCTGACCCTTTTGGACGTGGGCCAGGGCCAGGCCGCGCTCCTGACCCTGCCGGGCGGCAGGAGGGTCCTGGTGGACGGCGGGGGCTTTCGCAGCGCCACCTTTGACCTGGGCCGAAGCGTGGTGGCCCCGGCCCTGACCTGGGGCCGTCCGCCGCGCCTGGCCGCCGTGCTCCTGAGCCAGGGGACCTATGAGCATGCCCGGGGCCTGGCCGCGGTGCTGGCGGGTTTCCGGGTGGGCTTCTTCGGCTCGGCCCAGGAGCCTCCGGAATCCCTGCGCCGGATTCTCCGGGGTCGCGGCCTGGCCCAGGTGCGTCTGGCAGCGGGTCAGGACCTGGACCTGGGCAGCGGCTTCTCCCTGGAGGTGCTGGCTCCCTGGGAACCCGCGTCCGCCAGGCGGCGCAACGCGGTCCCCCTGGCCCTGCGCCTGGTCTGGAACGGCCAGGGCCTGGCCCTGCTGCCCGGGGACCAGGACGCCGCGGGCCTGCGCCGCCTGCTCGCTTCCGGCCGGGATCTGCGCGCCGGGGTCCTGGTCCTGCCGGACCACGGCAGCGGGGCGGCCTGCGTGGCGGAGTTCTATGAGGCCGTGGCCCCGGCCCTGGCCCTGGCCTCCTGCGGCCGGNNCCTGGAGCAGCGGGGCGCGTCCCTGTGGACCACGGCCGGTTGCGGCCGCCTGCGGGTCTTTTGGGATGCTCCCGGGGTGTTTGCCCGCGCGGGCAGCGGCCGGACGTGTTCTGCGTTAGAGATGGACATATTGCCTTGAAGGGTTCGACGCGCTATGAGGGCAGCCATATGGATGAATTGAAAGGAAGAGTTGCCCGTTTCCCGGGGATTGTGGCGAGGAAGGCCGCGTGATCGTCCGCTGCTGGGGGTCGCGGGGCTCCATTTCCGTTTCCGGCCGGGATTACATCAAGTACGGCGGCGACACCACCTGCATCGAGATTCGCACCCGCGACAACCGGGTGGTCGTGGTGGATGCCGGCTCGGGCATCCGCCGCCTGGGCAACCGGCTCCTGAGCGAGGGGCTGTTCGAGTACGACCTCCTGTTCACCCACACCCACTGGGACCACATCCTGGGCTTTCCCTTCTTCAAGCCCATCTATCTCGAGCGCGCCAGCCTGACCATCCACAGCTGCCTGAATTTCCAGGGCAACATGGACAAGCTCTTGTCCCGGATCATGGCCCCGCCGCATTTTCCGGTGCCCTTCGGCGAGATCAAGGCGCGCATGGACTTCATTTCAGCCTGCTCCGAGGACTTCCACCTGGGCTCGCTGCGCGTGCGGACCATCCCCCTGTCGCACCCGAACATGGGCGTGGGCTACCGCTTCGACGAGGACGGCAAGAGCTTCGTCTTCCTCACCGACAACGAGCTCTCCCACCGCCACCGCGGCGGCCGCAGCGTCGAGGAGTACGTGGCCTTCAGCAAGGGCGCGGACCTGCTGTTCCACGACGCCGAGTACACCGAGGAGGAGTACGCCGGGAAGCGCTCCTGGGGCCACTCCCACTACCGCGAGGCCCTGGACCTGGCCCTGGCCGCCGGGGTGGGCCGCTTCGGCCTGTACCACCACAACCAGGACCGCGACGACGCGGGCGTGGACTGGATGGTCGGCCGCTGCCGCGAGACCGTGCGCAACCTGGGGGGCTCCCTGGACTGTTTCGGTGTGCGCCAGGACGACGAGTTCGCGCTGTAGGACCCTGTTCCCCCGTCTTGATTTTCCCGCCTCTCCGTCTTACAACCGCAAGCACTGATTCAGCTTCGCCACTTCTTCCCGGGAGGCCGCATGCGGGTATTGATCGTGGAGGACGATTTCTATTGCCGGACCTTGCTGCACGACATCCTGCGTCCCCTGGGCCAGTGCGACATCGCGGTGAACGGCGAGGAGGCCGTGTTCGCCTTCAAACGGGCCCAGGAGGAACTGCGGCCCTATGACCTCATCTGCCTGGACCTGGTCCTGCCCGAAATGGACGGCCACCAGGCCCTGCGCGAGATCCGCGCCCTGGAGCGCGAGGCCGGGCGCGATTCCGTGCGCGAGGTCAAGGTCATCGTCACCACCATGCTCGACGACAGCAAGGAGACCCACGACGCCTTCTTCCTGGGTGGGGCCGCCTCCTACCTGGTCAAGCCCATCCGCGAGGAGGCCCTGCTGGAAGAGCTGCGCAACCTCGGTCTGTTGCCCGCCGAGTAGCGCTCCGCAAGGCTTCCGGCCTGTTTGATGTTTGCCCCGATCTGGGGTAAAGCTACCCCCTTGTCCGGCCTTGCCGGAACGGTTCGCACACGAAGGAATTCATGAGCCAGATACTCGGCGTGAAGTTCAACGATTACGGTCAGGTGTACTTCTTCTCTTCCGGGGCCTTCGTGGTCCAGGAAGGGCAGAGCGTCATCGTGCGCACGGACCAGGGCATGGGCCTGGGCAAGGTCGTGGCCGTGCGCCCCGGCGAGGGCGAGGAGCCCGAGGGCGAGCACAAGCCCATCTACCGCCTGGCCAACGAGGACGACCTGCGCACCGTGGCCGAGAACGAGCGCCTGGCCCGCGAGGCCTTCCGCTTCTGCCGCGACTGCATCCGCCGTCTGGACCTGGCCATGAAGCTGGTGGACGTGGAGGTGCATTTCGACCGCAGCAAGATGGTCTTCTTCTTCACCGCGCCGGGCCGCATCGACTTCCGCGAGCTCATCAAGGACCTGGTGCGGGAGTACCGCACGCGCATCGAACTGCGCCAGATCGGCGTGCGCCACGAGACCCAGATGCTCGGGGCCATCGGCAACTGCGGCCAGATCTGCTGCTGCCGCCGCTTCCTGCGGAAGTTCGCGCCCGTGACCATCAAGATGGCCAAGGAACAGAACCTGTTCCTCAATCCCACCAAGATCTCCGGCATCTGCGGCCGCCTGCTCTGCTGCCTGTCCTACGAGCAGCAGGGCTACGAGGAGTTCCACAAGCAGTGCCCGAAGATCGGCAAGCGCTTCCAGACCACCCTGGGCCAGGTGAAGATCCTGCGCTCCAACTTCTTCAAGAAGACCCTCTCCCTGCTCACCGAAGGCGGCGAGGAGAAGGAGATTCCCCTGGAGCAGTGGCAGCAGATCTCCAAGAAGGGCCAGGCCCCGGCCGAGGAGCGCCCTGAATCCGCGCGCCCCGAATCCGCGCGTCAGGAAGCCGCGCCGCGCGAGGAGCCGGTCCAGGAGGAGCCTCTGGCCGGAGAGCCGCAAGAGGCCCTGGCCGAGGGGTCCGAGGAGGCCTCCGACGCGCCCCGCGAGGCCCAGGCCGGAACCCCGGAGGACCAGCGCCGCTCCGGCAGGCCGCGCAAGCGCCGCCGTTCCCGCCGTCCGTCCCGTCCGCCCAAGCCGGGCGAGTAGTTCCCATCGCCAAGCAAGGAGTGCCGCGCCTTGGAACGCTTCTTCATTTCCACGCCCATATACTACGTCAACGCCAAGCCCCACCTGGGACACGCCTACACCACGGTGGTGGCCGACACCCTGGCCCGGTTCCACTCGCTCATGGGACAGCAGACCTATTTCCTCACCGGCACCGACGAGCACGGGGACAAGATCGTCAAGGCCGCGGCGGCCGCGGGCCAGTCGCCCAAGGAGTACGCCGACCACTTCAGCGGCCTGTTCCGCGACCTCTGGCCCAAGCTGGACGTGGCCAACGACCAGTTCATCCGCACCACGGACCCCAAGCACGTCAAGGTGGTCCAGGAGATCCTCCAGAAGGTCTACGACGCGGGCGACATCTATTTCGGCGAGTACGGCGGGCACTACTGCTTCGGCTGTGAGCGGTTCTACACCGAGAAGGAGCTGGTGGACGGGCTCTGCCCGGACCACCAGACCAAGCCCGAGTACATCGCGGAGAAGAACTACTTCTTCCGCATGTCCAAGTACCAGGGCTGGCTGGTGGAGCACATCAAGGAGAACCCGGACTTCATCCGGCCCAGGCAGTACCGGGCCGAGGTCCTGAGCCTCCTGGAGTCCGGGGCCCTGGAGGACCTCTGCATCTCGCGGCCCAAGTCCCGGCTCACCTGGGGCATCGACCTGCCGTTCGACACGGACTACGTCTGCTACGTCTGGTTCGACGCGCTCATCAACTACATCTCGGCCCTGGGCTGGCCCCGCGGCGAGAAGTTCAAGAAGTTCTGGCCCGCGGCCAACCACCTGGTGGCCAAGGACATCCTCAAGCCCCACGCGGTGTTCTGGCCGACCATGCTCAAGGCCGCCGGGCTGCCGCCGTACCAGAGCCTCAACGTGCACGGCTACTGGCTCTCCCGCGAGGCCAAGATGTCCAAGTCCCTGGGCAACGTGGTCGAGCCGCTCCAGATGGTCGAGACCTACGGCCCGGACGCCTTCCGCTACTTCCTCCTGCGCGAGATGGTCTTCGGCACGGACGCCTCCTTTTCCGAGGAGGCCCTGGTGGGCCGGCTCAACGCCGACCTGGCCAACGACCTGGGCAATCTGTTCAACCGCTCCCTGGCCATGTGCCACAAGTATTTCGGCGGCAAGGTCCCCACGCCCGCGGAGGAGGGGCCCGAGGACGCCGAGATCAAGCGCCTGGGCCGCGAGGCCATGGAGAAGTATCAGACCCAGTTCAACGAGGTGCAGTTCTCCCGCGGCCTGGAAGGGCTCTGGGAGCTGGTGCGCGGGCTGAACAAGTACATCGACGCCACCGCGCCCTGGACGCTTTTCAAGCAGAAGAAGACCCCCCGGCTGTCCACGGTGCTCTATGTGCTCCTGGAGAACATGCGCAAGATCGCCGTGCACCTCTGGCCGGTGATGCCCAAGGCCGCGGGCCTCATGCTCGAACAGTTGGGCATGGGCTTCGACAAGGAGAAGGTCTTTCTGCCCAAGGAACTGGACGCCTGGGGCATCCTGGAGTCCGGACACCCGGTGGCTGAGTCCTCCAACCTGTTCCCCCGCGTGGAGCTGCCCGAGCCCGCGCCCCAGCCCAAGCCCGAGGGCGCTCCCGGCCCCGCGCCCAAGGCCGAGCCCTTGCCCTCGGCCGAGTTCGAGGACTTCCAGAAGCTGGACATCCGCGTGGGCAGCGTGCTGGAGGCCCGGCGCCACCCGGACGCGGACAAGCTCCTGGTGCTGCGCGTGGACCTGGGCGAGGCCGAGCCCCGGCAAATCGTCTCGGGCATCGCCGAGTTCTTCAAGCCCGAGGACCTGCCCGGCCGCCAGGTGGTGGTCGTGGCCAACCTGAAGCCCCGCAAGATCCGCAAGCAGCTCTCCCAGGGCATGGTCCTCACCGTGAAGACCGCCGAGGGCATGGAGCTTTTGAGCACGCCCCAGGCCGTGCCCGGCGGAAGCCGGGTGTCCTAGCGGGCCAAGGCCGCAAGCACAAAGGCCGTCCGGCATGCCGGGCGGCCTTTTCTTCGTCCGTCAGGGGAGGGGCGTCAGCGCCGGGCGGCGCACACGGGGCAGGGCTCTTCTTCCACGGCCAGGATTTTTTCGGCGATGCCCCGGCCCACCACCACGTCCGCGTCGCGGACTTTCAGGCGGCAGGGGCCGTGGCCGCCGGAAACCACCTCCACCAGGGTGCCCGGGGTCAGGCCCAGGGCGAAGATCCGGCAGCGCGGGCAGGGGCAGTCGCCCACCCGCTCGATGCGCACCAGGGAGCCGTCCGGGAACGAGGCCAGGTCGCGGGCCTTGCTGTCCGGTTCGTGGTCCTGGACGTGGTGTTCCGGGCCGAGGCAGGACTCCTGGCGGCCATGGTGTTTGCGGCAATGGCGGGACGGCTTCATGGACGTGAGAATAAGAATCAATCTCGGCCCTGTCAACGGGGATTTTCAGGACACGGAAACCCCCGCGCCCCTAGGCCCGGATTCGATGTTGCCCCCGTGGCGGTTCTGGGCTATCAGGGGGTCCGTGCGTCCGGTCATCCAGCTCGCCCTTCGACTTGGCGGCGCCTGCATTCCTGCGCCTCCGGAGCATCCTGCGGAACCATCAAACCGACCCGGCGGAATCCATGCCTAAGCGTACGGACCTCAAGAAGATCATGCTTATCGGCTCGGGGCCCATCGTCATCGGACAGGCCTGCGAGTTCGACTACTCCGGTACCCAGGCGCTCAAGGCCCTGAAGGAGGAAGGCTACGAGGTGGTCCTGGTCAACTCCAACCCGGCCACCATCATGACCGACCCGGAATTGGCCGACCGCACCTACATCGAGCCCATCGAGCCCGAGACCGTGGCCAAGATCATCGAGAAGGAGCGGCCCGACGCCCTGCTGCCCACCCTGGGCGGCCAGACCGGCCTGAACACGGCCGTGGCCCTGGCTGAATCCGGGGTCCTGGAGCTGTTCGGCGTGGAGCTCATCGGCGCGTCCCTGCCGGTGATCAAGAAGGCCGAGAGCCGTGAGCTGTTCCGCCAGGCCATGGAAAACATCGGGCTCAAGGTGCCCCAGAGCGGCATCGCCCGCAGCCTGGACGAGGTCCGCCTCTGGGGCCAGAAGCTGCCGTTCCCGATCATCATCCGCCCGGCCTACACCCTGGCCGGGACGGGCGGCGGCGTGGCCTACAACATGGAGGACCTCGAGGCCATCGCCTCCCAGGGCCTGGCCGCGTCCATCAAGGGCGAGGTCATGCTCGAGGAGTCCGTGCTCGGCTGGAAGGAGTTCGAGCTCGAGGTGATGCGCGACAAGAAGGACAACTGCGTCATCATCTGCTCCATCGAGAACCTCGACCCCATGGGTGTGCACACCGGCGACTCCATCACCGTGGCCCCGTCCCAGACCCTCACGGACCACGAGTACCAGCTCATGCGCGACGCCTCCCTGGCGATCATGCGCGAGATCGGCGTGGAGACCGGCGGTTCCAACGTGCAGTTCGCCATCAACCCGGCCAACGGCGACATGGTGGTCATCGAGATGAATCCGCGGGTCTCGCGGTCCTCGGCCCTGGCCTCCAAGGCCACCGGGTTTCCCATCGCCAAGATCGCGGCCAAGCTGGCCGTGGGCTACACCCTGGACGAGATCCCCAACGACATCAC
>DFYP01000120.1 GCA_002382645.1 Desulfovibrio sp. UBA4079
GAGAAATCCACGCCAGGGGTCAAGGGGAATTTCCAGAAAACCTGAAAAAAGTTTCCTTGACCCGCGATCCGGCGATGCTACTGCTGTTCCGAACAGCCGCAAAACCGGCCGGGAGACCGCATGAACGCCCTGCTCGCCTCCATCCGCCAGAGCCTCCTGGCCCAGGTGGACGAGGCCTACCGCGAAGGCACGCGCAACTACTTCAAAGAGCCCATCGTGCCCCTGGGCGTGCGCGCGGCCCTGGTGAAGAAGCTGGCGGCCCAGGTCTGGCGGCAGGTGAAGCCCTGGCCCAAGGCCCGGATCTGGGAGCTCTGCCGGGCCCTCTGGGAGACCGGCACCATGGAGGAGGGAAGCATCGCCACCACCCTGGCGGCCCGCCTGGAGCCGCGCCTCACTCCCGCGGACTTCGAGGAGTTCGAGGGCTGGCTCACGCGCTACGTGCGCAACTGGGCCCACTGCGACGACCTCTGCACCCACGCCCTGGGCCGCCTGCTCCTCCAGCACAAGGAATTGCTCCCGCGCACCGATTCCTGGGCCGGGTCGGAGAACCGCTGGCTGCGCCGGGCCTCGGCCGTGGCCCTGATCCCCCTGGCCAAGTCCGGGGCCCTGCCCCCGGTGTTCGAGCGCGCCGGCGCCCTGCTCGCCGACGCCGACGACCTGGTGCGCAAGGGCCTGGGCTGGCTGCTCAAGGAGGCGGGCCGCAGCTTCCCGGACCCGGTCAGCGCCTATCTCCTGGCGCACCGGCGGGACATGGCCCGGGTGGCCCTGCGCATCGCCGTGGAGAAGCTGCCCGAAGACCTGCGCCGGCAATGCATGGCCCGGCCATAATCAAGGAAGGGGTCAGCGCTCGCTGATCCAGGGCCCGGCGAAACGGGAAAAGCCCGAGGTCATGCGGTCCAGGCGCACGGCGTCCCGGGCCCAGGTCGGGGCGTCGGCCGGGGGCGCGTCCTCCTCGGGCAGGAGCAGGACCCGGGCCAGGCCGTAGCGCGGCGCATCCTCCAGAAGGACAAGGTCCTCCACCCAGGTGTGCTTGGGGTCCGGCCCGGCATAGAGCCAGAGCGAGGGCACGGCCATGCGGCGCAGGGCCTCGGCCGAGAGCGTGGCCGGCCGCGGCGTGGCGTCCTGGGAGGAGATGGCGGCCACCAGAAAGGCCGGGGCGTCGCCGCCGGTCTTGCCCGCGGCCTCCAGGGCCGCGGCCACGCCGTTGTCGCGGGCGAAGAGCCCCACCCGCCTGGGGTCGATCTTGGGCTGCTTGCGCAGGAAATTCACCGCGGCCAGGGCGTCCTTGGCCAGGTCCTGGTCGCTGCCGGGCGAGCCCTCGGACGCGCCGCAGCCGCGCGGGTCGAACAGGAGCACGGCCACGTTCTGGCCGGCCAGTTGCCGGGCCAGGCCCTCGGAGAGCTTGCGCGGGCCGCAGGTGCTGCCCGCCAGCCAGACCACGGCCGGGAACGGGCCCTCGCCCGGCGGCAGGATCAGGGAACCCGAGAGGTCGGTGGCGCCCCGGGAAAAGGTCACGTCCTTCTCGGCAAAGAAGATCTTGTTGGGGAAGCGGGCCGCCTCCTTGCCCCCGTGCATCCAGAGGATCCGGCTGATGTCGTCGCCGTTGGCCAGGAACACGAGGGAGCCCACGATGGGCTCGTCCTGGCCGAATGCCGGGCCATAGGAATAGATGTACCGGCCGAACTGCTTCAGGTCGCGGAAGATGCCGGTGCGCGAGTCGTAGAACAGGAGCCGTCCGTAGGGCGTGTCCCGGGCGTCGATGATGGTCACGCTCTCGCCGTCCTCGTAGGTGTACTGCCCCACGTACTGCTCGATGGTGTAGGTGTAGTAGCCGAGCACGTGGCCGAAGCGGCTCTCGGAGCCGTGCTTGAGGTAGTCCGGGGCCTCCAGGTCGGCGTAGCCGCCGCTCTTGGCAAAGGCCTCCAGCTCGGGGTCGTCGTTGAGCGGAGGGCCCTCCTCCTTGTGCTCGCTGATGGGCTTGGGCGGGGGCCCGGAAGGCGCGGCGGCCTGGGCCGGAGGCGGGGTTTCCGGCTTGGAGGACACGGCCGCGGGCGGCTTGGCGCTGAGTTTGGCCCCGCGCGGCAGAGGCGGCGGAGGCGGCGTGGCCAGGGGCTTGGAGCGCACCTCCATGATCCGGGGCTCCTCGGGAACCCGGACCTTGGCGGGCACGGGCACGGGCGGGGCCTCGCGCACGGTCTCGCTCAGGTCCAGCTCGATGAGCGGACGGAGCTGGGGGAAATGCCAGGGTGTGCGCAGGGCAAACCCGAGCGCGGCCAAGAGCAGCCCGTGCAGGGCCAGGGCCACGCATCCACTGAAGACTTTCGCACCCGGAACCGTCATCGCCGGCCGCCTCCATCGACCTCTCTTATGATGCGCACTCCAGGGAACGGGGTCAAGGACCCCGGCCCAATGATATCAATGTCTTCCGTTGCGATCGGGATTCGCGGCAGGAATCAGGCCCGGAGCTTGATGCGCAGGAAGCGTTCGAGCATGGCGTTGACCTGCTCCGGCACCTCCAGGGTGACGAAGTGCCCGCTGCAGGCCACCTGGGCCAGGACCACCCCGGGCACGACCCGGCGCAGGGTCCGGCCCTCCACCCGGGGCCGGTTGGCCGAGACCGCCAGCAGGGGGCAGCGCAGGTCGCGCAGGGCCTGCTCATAGCCCGGATCGGCGTAGAGCTCGACCATGGACAGGAGCACGTCCCGGGGCACGGACCCGACCCGGTCCAGGACCCAGGCCTTGATGGCCGGGTCGTCCTCGGGGTCGAACATGGTCTCGAAAAAGGCCCGGGCCGCCAGGGGCGAGGCCTCGGCCCGCAGCCGGTCGCGCAGTCCGGGCAGCCAGAGGTCCAGGTCGGCCGGGGGCAGGAGCCGGGAATCCAGGGCCGCCACCGCGGCCACCAGGTCCGGCCGGAAGGCGGCCAGGCGCACGGCCAGGCAGCCGCCCAGGGAGTGGCCCACGGCCACCACCCCATGCAGGCCGGCCTCCTTGCAGACCTGGGCCAGGTCGCCGGTGAGCGTCCGGAAGTCGAAGGGGCCCTCGGGCTTGTCGCTGCGGCCGTGGCCGCGCAGGTCCACGGCCAGGACCCGGTGGCGGGCGGAGAAATACTCCAGCTGCGGGCCCCAGAAGGCCGCGTCGCAGCTGTTGCCGTGGATCAGCAGAAGCGGCGGGTCGCCCCGGCCCTGCTCGTCCAGGACCAGGCGCAGCCCGTCGCGGGTGCGGATGTGTCGTTCCAGTGGTCAGCTCCCGGCATCGGCCAGGGGGAGCAGGACGCGAAACAGGCTGCCCTTGCCGGGCTCGGAGCAGGCCTGGATGTCGCCGCCGTGCTGATCCACGGCCTTCTTGGCGATGAACAGGCCGAGCCCCGTGCCCTTGGAGCCCTTGGTGGAGAAGAACACGCTGAAGAGCTTGTCCACGGTTTCGCGGTCCATGCCCAGGCCGTTGTCCTGAACCTCCACTACCAGTTCGTCGCCCTGGCGGAAAGCCCGGAGCACGACCTGGTGATCGGTCTTGGAACTGTCCATGACGCAGGCGTCCGCAGCGTTCTCCAGGAGGTTGACCAGGGCCGGGGTGAGCACCGAGGGGTCGGCCGAGAGATGCCCCAGGTCGCCGGAAAGCTCGCGCAGGAAATGGACCCCGAGCTTCTCGGCCTTGGCCTGGGCCGAGTGGGCCACGTCCTCCAGAAGCTTCGCAGCCTCCACGTCCTGGAGGTTCATGTCCCGCTTGCGGGCCCAGAACAGGATGTCCATGACCATGCCCTTGATCCGGTCCACCAGCTGGGTGGTGGCCTCCCAGCCCTGGGTGAGCCGGGCCTGGTCGTTCTTGGCCAGGCCGGAATTGACCTTGTACATGGCCCCGTCCAGGGCCGTGAGCAGGCCCTTGATGCCGTGGGACAGGGAGGCGATGAGCATGCCCAGGGAGGTGAGGTGCTCCTGCAGGCGGCGGATCTCGGTGATGTCCGTGGCCAGCTCCAGGACCTGGACCACCTGGTCGTGGGCGTCGCGGATGGGCGCGGTCCAGACCAGGGCGTTGATGCGCGCGCCGTCCTGGGTCAGAAACTGGGTCTCCAGGCGGTGCTGCAGGCCGTCCTTGAAGGTGAGCAGGGCCGGGCATTCCGGGCAGGGATCGCCCCGGCCGTGGCAAGCCCGGTGGCAGAGCGCGCCGTCGTGCTCACCGAAGTCCTTGCGAAAGCGGCGGTTGGCCGCGGCGATGGTCAGGTCCGGGTTGACCAGGGCGATGGCGCAGGGGGTCTCCTCGAAGAGCTGGCGGTAAAGCTGCTGGGTGGTGCGCAGCTGCTCCTGGAGCCGCTGGACCTCGCCCACGTCCCCGGCGATCTCCAGGACCAGCTCCACGTCCTTGCCCGCGCCCCGGACCGGCACGGTGTGGACCATGACCTGGTGCTCGTTGCCGTTGATGCAGAGGACCACTTCCCGGCTGTGCTGGGGCAGGCCCGTGGCCAGGGTCCGGAGCACCGGGCACTCTTCCGGCTTCTTGGCCCAGTCCCGGTAGATGTCGCAGCTCCCGGCCCCGGTCTTGTCGCCCAGGCGTTCGCGGTAGTGGCGGTTCACGGAGAGCACCCGGCCCTGGCGGTCGTGCAGGGAGACGAAGCTCGGAATGTCGTTGAAGAACTGGATGTCTCCTGAAAAATCCTGGGCCAGCCCCTGGAGGGCCTGGGCCAGCCCCTCCATGACCTGCCCGGCGGCCTGCTGCCGCTCGAAATCCACCAGGCGCGCGGCCTGCTCCTGAACCAGGTGCTCCAGGTTCTCGGTGTACTCGCGCATCTTGGCGCGCATCTCGATGCGCTCGGTGGCGCGCCGGATGGCGATTTCCAGGACCTCGGGACTCACCGGCTTGTTGATGAAATCCGCGGCCGAGAGCTTGAGGCTCTCAATGGCCATGTCCATGTCGCCATGGCCGGTGATCATGATCACTTCGGTCTCTGGGGACTCCTGCTTGACCGCGCGCAAGAGCCCGATGCCGTCGAGCACGGGCATGCGGATGTCGGTGATGACGATGGGCGGGTGGGTTTCGCGGAAGACGCGCAGGGCCTCCTCACCGTTGGCCGCGGTGAAGACTTCGTAACCCATGTCCTCCAAGGTGATGGCCACCACCCTGCGGATGCCGTCCTCGTCGTCCACGAGCAGAAGGGATTGCACCATGTCGTCGGCTCCGCCATCCGCTTCGAATCGCCCGCCGGTGCCAGCGGGCCGGAAGCGGGATACCACACCAAAAAGGTAGGAAAATGACCTAAGACCCGACCGCGCCCTTGTGGGCTGCGGACGGGCTTTCCCCTGCTCTACGGCTTGCCGATGGTCTGTTCCACGATCTGAACAACCGCCTGGGGATCAAACGGCTTGTTCACCGTGGCGACAGCCTTGCGGATGGCCAGGTGGATGCCGGCCAGGCCGCTGATGACGATCACCGGAATATCCTTGTACTCCGGCTTCTGGGTGTACTTCCGGTAGAACCGGGGACCCCACTCGTTGGGCATCTCCAGGTCCAGGGTGATGAGCTGCGGCTTCTCCTTCTCCAGCACACCCAGGGCCTTTTCGCCGTCGGACGCGCTGCAGGTCTCGTACCCGTTGTCCTTGAACACGGAGACCAGGTACTCGACAATGGCCGGGTCGTCGTCCACCACCATGATCTTCTTCGCCATGACATCCCCCTTTGGATGATTGAGCTTCACCCGAAAGCAATCGCCCGTCAACCGTTGTCCAGCAGCCGCGCCGCCGCGGCCAGCAGGGCTTCGGGCTTGGGCGGCTTCTCCACATAGGCCCCGGGCCCGGGGAGCGGGCCGCCGGTGGCGGCCCGCAAGGTCTCCAGGGCATGCTCGAACGTGGGTCCGCCCACGGCCGAGACGATCATCACCGGCACGTCCTTGAGCTTCGGGTCGGCCTTCAGTTCCCGGAACATCCTGATGCCCCCTTCTCCGGGCATCATCAGATCCAGGCTGACGAGGTCGGGCTTCTGGGCCCGGGCCTTGTTCAGGCCGTCCTCGCCGTCGCGGGCGAGCACGGGCTTGAACCCCGCGGTCTCGAAGACCGCGCCGATGAATATCCTCAAGTGCATCTCGTCATCGACGACAAGCACCGTCTTCTGCATCACGGCCGGACACCTAGGCCGCGGCCTTCTCCGATTTGGCGCCCGGGCCGTAGGGCGACACGTCCACCTTGTCCGGGTGGTTCACGCTGAGCACGGGACAGGCCGAGCGCAGGACCACCTGCTCGATGGTCGAGCCGAGCACGGCCTGCTCGGGGTCCACTTCCCGGGTGTGGTGGGCCATGACGATGAGGTCGGCCTTGGCTTCCCGGGCGTACTTGAGCACTTCCACGTGGGGCGCGCCCTCGCGGATGGCGATCTTGTAGTTGTCGAAGTCGCCCATGTTGGCCACGTACTTTTCCTGCATCTTGCGCTCGGCCTCGGCCACCTTGGTCTCGATGAACGACTGGTTGGCGTTCTCGCCCACGTCCACGCCGTGGAACAGGTGCAGGGTGCAGCCGATGTCGCTGGCCACGTTGCGGGCAAACTGGAAGGCGTAGTCCGAGGCCTTGGAGAAGTCCGTGGCCACCACGATGTTGGCGAAGTAGGACCAGCAGGTCACGCAGGGACGGCTGACGATGAGCACGGGGCAGCGGGCCGACTTGGCCACCTTCTGCATGGTGCTGCCGGCGATGGCCCGGTGCCGGGACGCGCCCACGTCCTCGGGCCGGGTGTGCGCGCCCATGATGATCAGGTTCGCGTCTTCCTTGCGGGCCCGGCGCAAAATTTCGGTGTGGGGCTCGCCCACCAGGGTCTCGAACTGCACCGAGGGATGATCCTTGGCGAGCTTCTCGTAGTACTGGCGCATCTCTTCCTGGACCAGGTCCACCAGGTTGCCGTCGGCCTCGGTCTTTTCACCGGTGCGCACGTCACGGTACTCCAGGCCGAAGCCCCGGGAGGGCAGGCCGAAAACATGGAACACGGAGAGCTGGGAGCGGTTTTTGCGCGACAGCTCAAAGGCCACCTTGGCGGCGTCGTCACAGGTGGGCGACGCCGTGGTTGCGAAAAGAATCTTCTCGAACATGGGCTACCTCCTTAAGGCGCACTCGGTTGGTGTACCGTGAAAGGCGAGCTGCCAGCCGATCCCTTCCAGTACCTCATATAAAGTATAGGCCGTTTCAAAAACAAAAACATTCACTTTGTCGCCAAAGACGATGTGCTTGAGCCCGCCCAGGCGCACGGGCACGTCCAGCAGGTTCTCCACCTGCCAGGACTTGATCTCCAGGGGCTCGTCCCCGGCCATGCCGTGGAACGCGGTGTAGATCTCCAGGCGCGGCTTGCCGGGAAAGCCGATCATCTCCACCGTGCGGGTCAGTTGCAGCCAATCCAGTCCGGCCGGCTCGCAGCCGCTCGCGGGCCAGGCGTCGTAGCGCTCGAGCATGCCCGGGAAAAAACGGTTGAGCCGGACCAGGTCCGGGTACCGGCGCAGGAGGAGAAAAAAACTCCGTAACGTAAATCCTGGATTAAGAGTCGTAGAATTACTGCAATAGGGCAACGGGTCGCCAGTGATGGGCTTCCCTTTCTCCAGCATGAGCCCGTCAGGTTGCAGTTCCACGTCATCCATGCCAGCAAATCCAGATAATTACGGTATGAATTTCTCCCAGAGCCTTGCGCCTTTGGTCACAAAAACAAATGCAACTGTGATTTCAGATTGTTATAAGCTTAGGCGCAACCTATTCCAAAACGAAATATGCGTCAAGGACCACCCCCCTCCAAATTCCTATTCAGATGGTGGGATTTTTACCCTTGTCTCCTGCCGCGCGGACGCCGGGCGCGGGCAGGCGCACAAAAAAGGCCGTGCCCTGTCCCGGGGCCGACTCCACATCCAGGGCGCCGCCATGCTGCTCCACGATCTTGCGGCTGGAGGCCAGGCCCAGGCCCGTGCCCGCCCCGCCCTTGGTGCTGAAGAACAGCGTGAAGAGCATGTCCATGGCCTGGGTGTCCATGCCCGGGCCCGTGTCCCGGACCACGTAGCGCACCCCGCCGCCGGACTCGGGTTCCACGCGCAGTTCGACCCGGCAGGACGCGCGGCGCTCCTGGTCTTCGGCACAGGCGTCCAGGGCGTTGACCACCAGGTTGAGCAGGCAGCGGTGCATGGCCTCGGGGTCCAGAAGGGCCTGGGGCAGATCCGGGGCCTTTTCCAGATGGAAGTCCACGCCCAGCTCCGCGGCCCGGGGCCGCATGAGCGCGGCCACCTCCTCCAGGGGCCCGGCCGGGTCCACCAGCCTGGGCCGGAGTTCCTCGGGCCGGGAATAGTCCAGCAGGGCCAGGGAGAGGTCCTTGATCTTCTCCACGTTGGACTTGAGCATCTCCCAGCCCTGCTCCAGGTAGTTCCGGCGGTCCTGGCGCAGGCCCTGCTCCAGCAGAAAGATGCAGCCCTCCAGGCCGCCGGCGATGTTCTTGATGGCGTGGGCCATGCCCGCGGCGGCCTGCCCGGCCGCGGCCAGGCGCTCGGCGCGCACCAGCTCGCGGGTCTTCTCGGCCACCAGCTGTTCCAGGTTGGTGGTGTACTGGCGCAGGCGGCGGCGCATGTCCAGGCGTTCCCGGGCCCGTTTCAGGGCAATGCCCAGAATGGCGTCGTTGATGGGCTTGGTGACGAAGTCCGCGGCCTCGTGCTGGATGCTCTGGATGGCCAGGTCGATGTCCCCGTGGCCGGTGATCATGATCACCTCCACGTCGGGGTCGCGGTGCTTGAGCCGCTCCAGGAGCTCGATGCCGTCCATGCCGGGCATCTTGATGTCCGTGAGCACCAGGGACGGCCGCACGCGGTCGAACACGGCCAGGGCCTCCTCGCCGGTGCGGGCCGTGTGGACCCGGTAGCCGGCGTCGGCCAGGGACAGGGAGAGCACCGTGCGGATGCCCTCTTCGTCATCCACCAGCAGCAGATCCATGTCCATGCGCTTCTCCCTCGGGCCAGACCAGGAAGGTCAGGACGAAACGGGTCCACTCCCCTTCCACGGACTCGGCCCGGATGTCGCCGCCGCAGTCCTTGACGATGCCGTAGCTGATGGACAGCCCCAGGCCCGTGCCCTTGCCCACCTTCTTGGTGGTAAAGAAGGGTTCGAAGATCTTGTTCAGGATGCCCCGGGGCACGCCCTTGCCGGTGTCCTCCACGGTCACCTTGACCATGTTGCCCGCGCGCTCCGAGCTGATGCTGATGCGCTTGTCCCCGGCGGGCCGCACAGGAGCGCTCCACTTCTCCTCGATGGCGTCGCGGGCGTTCAGCAGCAGGTTGATGAAGACCTGCTCCAGCCGCCCGGAATCGGCCGTGATGGCCGGAAGGTTCTCGGCCAGGTTCCAGACCACGCTGATCTCGCGCAGCTTGAGCTGCTGGCTGAAGATGTCGAAGGCCCGGGTGAGCACCTCGTTGATCTGCACCGGCCCCATGCTCATCTCGGGCTTGCGGCCGAACTCCCGCAGGTGGTTGATGATCTTGGTGGCCCGGTCCACGTGGCTGTCGATCTCCCGGGCCATGGTGCCCAGGATGTCCTCGGCCAGGGGCTCCTTGCGCTCCACCTTGCGGGCGATGAAGCTGCTGGCCGTCTTGATCACCGAGAGCGGCTGGTTCAGCTCATGGGCCACGCCCGTGGCCATCTCGCCCAGGGTGGCCATCTTGGAGGCCTGGATGAGCTGCTGCTCGGTCTCCAGGCGCTTGGTGATGTCGCTGGTGGTCACCAGGAGCACCCGCTGGCCCGAGAACTCCGAGGGCGAGACCCGGATGGTCACGTAGATGTTCCGGCCGTCCTTGGTCACGTTGCGGACCCGGTCCATGAGGTGGGATTCGCGGAGCGCGGCGGCCACGTTGTCGCGCTCCTCCTCGCGGCAGAGGTTCAGGAACGAGACCCCCAGCAGCTCCTCCTTGTCGAAGCCGTAGATGGCGTGCACGGACTCGTTGCAGTCCAGCACCTGGAGGCTCACGGCGTCGAGCACGAACAGGGGGTTGGGCGTGTTCTTGAAGATGGCCAGGTACTTGCGCTCGGAACGCTCGAGCTTCTGCTCCAGCTGCTTGCGCGAGGTGATGTCCAGGCTCATCTCCATGGCCGCCACGATCTCGCCCTCGGAATTGCGGATGGGCGAGGCGGTCACCAGCCAGTGGCGCATGCGGCCGTCGGCGTCCGGGCCGGACTCCTCGCTGCAGGTCGAGCGGCCGGTCTGGAAGGTCAGCTCCACCGGACAGTTGGGGCACTTCTCATTGCGGCCCTTGTAGGCGTGGTAGCAGAAGTCCGCGTTCTTGGGCTTGAACTTCTCCTTGAACTCCATGTTGTAGCGCAGCAGGCGGAAGTCGCGGTCCTGCACCGTGATGATGCAGGGCACGTGGGAAAAGAGGTGCTGGTACTCGTCGCGCTGGCGGTTCAGCTCGATCTGCTTGTTGCTGATGTCCCGGCCCATGTCCATGATGGACTTGGCCAGCTGGCCCATCTCGTCCTCGTGGTCGATGTCGATGCGCGAGCACTGGCCGCCCTTGGCGATGAGCTGGGTGCCCACGATGAGCCGCCGGATGGGCCGGATCACGAAGCGGTGCATGAACACGTAAATGACCGTGGCCAGGACCAGGAAGACCGCGGCCGTGAACCAGATGATCCGGTTGCGGAACAGGGTCACTTCCTTGTCCAGGTCCTCCAGGGAGACCACCACGTCGATGGCCCCCAGGATCTTCTTGTCCCGGGGATGGTAGTGGCAGCCCTCGGAACAGCCGGGCTCGTTGTACACCGGCCCCAGGATGCCCAGGAGCCTGGTGCCGTCCCAGCTCTCGAAGATGCGGGTGCGCTCGCCCAGGTCCAGGGTGGACGTGGGCGGGGAGCTGCGGTGGCAGACGTAGCAGGCCTCGGCCTCGATGTTGGTGCGCGTGTCGATCTCGCGCTCCACGTTGGAGTACTTGATCTCGCCGGCCTTGTTGTAGATGCGCAAGGCCAGGATGTTCTTCTGGCGGCCGATGTTGCCGATGATCTGCTGGATGTCTTCGCGGGAGTTGAGCATCATGGCGTAGTGGGTGCCGAGCTTGATGGTCGTGCCCAGGCGGTCGGCCTCGGCCACCACGTAGCCCATGAGCTGCTCCTCCTGGTGCACGATGGCCAGGTAGGACAGCAGGGAGATGCTCAAAAACAGGCAGATTCCCGTGGACAGGATGAGCTTGGCGGTGAGGCTCTGGCGCACCAGTCTCGGAATCCCCCACATGCCCCACACTCCTCCGGCGGTCCGCTGGCCGCGGCCGGTGTCCCGGACCCGGCGCTGCGGCGGGGCAAGGCCCGTCGCGGTCCGGCGGCCGCATTACCTCGCAATTGAATCGTCATTGCAGCATACCATATCCACGTGCATTGTCATCATTTTTCTATGCAGCCATAAAGCCTACTTTTTTGGTCGGGATAACATTTTATTCTGTAGTGATTTAATCGGGAATGAAATGTTCCACGCAATACCGTAGTAAAAAAATCCATGATTCAACCGCTAGCGTTTTTTTTGACAGTCCCCTCTTTCCAAAAGACGGAAAAGGTGTTAGTGTGCCCGCAATTATAAAGCATCCCAATATCTTGTAATATCATGTAACGTGGTAACTTCCGTTTTTGATGTGCCCGTGCATCGGTCACTCAACGCGACCGGTGCGCCAACCTCAAGCGAGTCAAGGAGGCCCTATGCTGCACCCCGCGTCGTCATGGGACTGGCAGCCTGGTGAGCGGGTGGTGCTGGACTCCACCGGCTGCCCGGCGCCGCACGAATGGCAGGAGGAGCCCTATGTCGCGCCCGACGGCGAGACATTCGGGGCGGCCGTCCGCCTGGAGGATGGACTGTTCACCATGTGCGTGAACGGCGTCCCCTGGGAGGCATCGTTCGACAAACTCTGGCATCCGCGCTTCGGTCCCGACGGGCGTCTCATCGCCATCGTGCAGCAGGACGGGGAATGGACCCTGGCCGTGAACGGTGAAGTCTGGCCGGAGACCTACGCCTTCATGTGGACCCCGCTCTTCTCCCTCGACGGAGCGGTGATCGCCACGGCCATCCAGCAGGATGGCAGATACGGCCTCTGCGTGGATGGAACGCCCTGGGACACCCTCTACGAGAACGCCAATGAATTCTCGCTGAGCCGCGACGGGCAGGCCTCCGCCGCCGTGGTCCAGACCCAGTCCCTGGCCGCCGCGGACATCGCCGCCTTCCAGCGGGGCGTGTTCAGCGTGGCGGTCAACGGCCAGGTCTGGGACAAGACCTTCGTCAACGCCTGGACCCCGACGTTCGACGCCGCGGGCCAGCGGGTGGCCGCCCAGGTGCGCCTGAGCCTCTACGACTACAGCATCGCCGTGGACGGCGAGCTCTGGAAGCAGAACTACGCCTGCGTCTGGGAGCCCCGTTTCAACCCGGCCTCCGGGGCCGTGGTGGCGCCGGTGCGCATCGCCGGATCCTGGGGCCTGGCCCAGGACGGCCAGATCATCTGGGAGCCGGTCTTCGCCCAGTGCTGGCAGCAGGACTTCAGCCGCGACGGCAAGACCATCGGCGCCATCGTGGCCACGGGCTACGGCAAGTTCACCGTGGCCGTGAACGCCAAGCCCTGGTCCGCCACCTTCCCGGTGGTCACGGACCTGGTGCTCTCCGCCGACGGCAAGCGGGCCGCGGCCCTGGCCAACGAATACAACGCCAACTGGCGGGTGGTCGTGGACGGCCAGGCCTGGAACGGCCTGTTCGACATGGCCTGGAAGCCGGTCTTCAGCCCCGACGGGCTGCACGTGGCGGCCAAGGTGGAGAAGCGGAACCGGCAGACGGTGCTCCTGGACGGCAAGCCCTACAAGCGGGACTTCGAACAGGTCTGGGAACCGTCCTTCAGCCCCGACGGCGCCAAGGTGCTCATCCGCGCCCGGGACGGCGGCAAATACCTCCGCATCGTGGCCCAGGCCACGGACTTCTAAAGGAGGACGGCATGCACGAGATCTACAACCTGGTGACCGGCCCGCTGGCCTGGCTGGCCTGGGGCATCTTCATCGTGGGCTCCATCTACCGCCTGGCCATCATGTACATCCTGGCCAAGAAGAAGGACGCCCCGTCCCTGGCCTACATGAGCTGGGGCTTCTCCCTGCGCTCCATCATCAACTGGCTCATCCCCTTCAACGCCCTGGGCTGGCGCCGGAATCCCCTGATGACCGTGGCCACCTTCGCCTTCCACATCTGCCTGGTGGTCGCGCCCATCTTCCTTCTGGCCCACGTGGCCCTCTGGGACCAGTTCTTCGGGATCACCTACCCGGTGCTCGACGAGAAGGTGACCGACATCATGACCATGATCGTGGTGGCCGCCTGCCTGATCTTCGCGGCCCGGCGCATCTTCCAGAAGGAAGTCCGCTACGTCTCCGGCTTCCAGGACTGGCTCATCCTGGTCATCGCGGTCCTGCCGTTCGCCACGGGCCTGCTGGCCTACTACCAGCTCGGCAACTACCAGGTCATGATCGTCCTGCACATCCTGAGCGGCGAGATCATGCTGGCGGCCATTCCCTTCACGCGGCTCTCGCACATGCTCTTCTCCGTGTTCACGCGCAGCTACATGGGCTCGGAATTCGGCGGCGTGCGCAGGGTCAAGGACTGGTGATCTCCTGAAGGAGGAGGAAATACATGGGCATCAAGGACAGACTCATCGAGGACGTCGGCCTCCGCGAGGGGGTCAAGCGCCTCACCGAGGATAAAATCGAGCAGGTCGTGCAGACCGTGCTCAAGGGCGAGACCGGCGCGCGCCTGGCGGCCTACTCGGAAATCTGCATGCGTTGCGGACTCTGCTCCGAGGCCTGCCACTTCTACCTCTCCCACGACGGCGATCCCAGCTACTCGCCCGTGGGCAAGGTCCAGCAGACCATGGCCGTGCTGCTCAAGAAGAAGGGCCGGGTCAGCCCGGACTTCATCTACGGCATGGCCCAGATCGCCTACACCGAGTGCAACCTGTGCCGCCGCTGCGTGCACTTCTGCCCCGTGGGCATCGACACCGGCTACATCATGAGCACGGTGCGGCGCATCTGCCACAAGCTGGGCGTGACCCCGCAGTACATCCAGGACACGGCCCACAGCCACTCGGCCACCTTCAACCAGATGTGGGTCAAGGAAGACGAGTGGACCGACTCCCTGCAGTGGCAGGAGGACGAGGCCCGCGAGGAGTTCCCCGGCCTGCGCATCCCCCTGGATAAGGAAGGGGCGGACATCTACTACTCGGTCATCGCGCCCGAGCCCAAGTTCCGCACCCAGCTCATCTACCAGGCCGCGGCCATCATGAACGCCGCGGGCGCGGACTGGACCATGCCGTCCGAGCCCGGCTGGGACAACTCGGACATGTGCATGTTCACCGGCGACTTCGAGATGATGGGCCGGCTCAAGCGCAAGCACTTCGAGTCCGCCCAGAAGCTCAAGGTCAAGCGCATCGTCATGGGCGAGTGCGGCCACGCCTTCCGCTCGGTCTACGACATGGGCAACCGCTGGGTGGCCTGGAAGATGTACCCCGTGCCGGTGATCCACTCCATCGAGTTCTTCTGGGAGCTCATGAAGCAGGGCAAGATCAAGCTGGCCAAGAAGTACCCCGGGCCGGTGACGGTGCACGACCCCTGCAACGTGGTCCGCGGCCGCGGCCATCACGAGAAGCTCCGCGAACTCGTGCGCTTCCTGGTGGACGGCCCGATCATCGAGACCGCCTCCAACCGCGAGCACAACATCTGCTGCACCGCGGGCGGCGGCGTGATCAACTGCGGCCCGCCGTTCAAGAACGTCCGGCTGGACGGAAGCAAGGCCAAGGCCGAGGAACTGCGCGCCACGGGCGTGAAGACCATCGTGGCGCCGTGCCACAACTGCCACGGCGGACTGGAAGACACGGTCCACCGCTACAAGCTGGACATGCACATCAAGTTCCTTGGCGACATCATCTACGAGTGCATGGAAAAGCCGAGCTAGGGCGAGGGGAGAACGAACATGAAGAAAATCGCGCTTGTCGCCCTGCTGGCCCTGTCCCTGCTGCTGCCGGCCTTCCTGGCCATGGCCCAGGATGACCTCAAGGAGATCAAGTCCGAGGCCTTCGGCAAGCTCCAGCGGCCGGCAGTGGCCTTTGACCACAACGCCCACAACGAGAAGGCCCAGATCGAGGACTGCCTCGTCTGCCACCACAGCGGCGAGAACGGCGTCCAGGACAAGACCACCGGCAGCGAGGGCACGCCCTGCTCCGAGTGCCACAAGGTCAAGCCCACGGACAAGAAGGCCACCTCGCTCATGCGGGCCTATCACAAGCAGTGCATCGCCTGTCACACGGAAAAGAAGAAGGGACCGCTCGCCTGCGGCGAGTGCCACGTCCGGAAGAAGTAGCAGAAGGTACAGACCCGGAGGGGCGGGATGGCCCCGCCTCTCCGGTTTTTTTCTTTGCCCCCAACCATCTGGCAGGAGGCAGCCCTCATGCACCTGTCCACGCGAAGCCGCTACGGTGTGCGTATCATTCTGGACGTGGCCCGGCACCAGACCGACGGCCCGGTGAAGGTCTCGGACATCGCCCTGCGCCAGAACATCTCGCACAAGTACCTGGAGAAGATCATCATCCAGCTCAAGGCCGGGGACTTCCTCAAGAGCGTCCGCGGCTGCCGGGGCGGCATTCTCCTGGCCCGGCCCGAGGACGAGATCACGGCCGGCGACCTGGTGCGCGTCCTGGAGGGGAAGCGAGCCCTCACAGACTGCTCGGACCCCGGCCGGCGCTGCGTGCCCTGCCAGCGCACCCGCGGCTGCCCGGCCCAGCGGCTCTGGGCCAAGGCCAGCGAGGCCCTGTTCGGGACCCTGGACCGCATCACCATGGAAGACGTGCTCTCCTGGCAGGAAGACATGGAGCAGACCTCCTCGGCCTTCTGCCGCCTGCCCGGCGAGATTCCCGGCCGCGGCACGACCTCGGCACCGGCGCTGTTCTGAGCCCGGGGCCAGGACACGGCGAAAACGCCGGCCGCATTGCTGCGGCCGGCGTTTTTGTCTGCTGGGCGGCGGCCTAGAATTCCAGGTGCCGGGGGGTGCGCGGGAAGGGGATCACGTCGCGGATGTTGGTCACGCCCGTGACGAGCATGAGCAGGCGCTCGAAGCCCAGGCCGAAGCCCGCGTGGGGCACGCTGCCGAAGCGCCGGGTGTCCAGGTACCACCAGTACTGTTCGCGGGACAGGCCCAGTTCGGCCACGCGGCGCTCGAGCACGTCGAGGCGCTCCTCGCGCTGGCTGCCGCCCACCAGCTCGCCGATGCGCGGCACGAGCAGATCCATGGCCGCCACGGTGCGGCCGTCGTCGTTCATCCGCATGTAGAAGGCCTTGATCTCCTTGGGATAGTCGAAGACGATCACCGGCCGCCGGAAGTGCTCCTCGCAGAGGAAGCGCTCGTGCTCGGTCTGAAGGTCCGAGCCGTAGCTCGTGGGGAACTCGAAGGCCTTGCCGGACTTGCCCAGGATGCCCACGGCCTCGGTGTAGGGCAGGCGCACGAAGGGCTGGGCCAGCACCCCTTCCAGGGTGGGCATGAGGTCCTTGTCCACGAAGTTGGCGAACAGGGCCACATCCTCGGCGCAGCGCTCCAGGGCCCAGCGCACGCAGTATTTCACCAGGTCCTCGGCCAGGTCCATGTCGTCGGTGAGATCGGCGAAGGCCATCTCCGGCTCGATCATCCAGAACTCGGCGCAGTGCTTGGGCGTGTTGGAATTCTCGGCCCGGAACGTGGGCCCGAAGGTGTACACGTCGCCCAGGGCCAGGGCCAGAAGCTCGGCCTCCAGCTGGCCCGAGACCGTGAGCTGCGCGGGCTTGCCGAAGAAGTCCGCCTCGGCCAGGGCCGCCGGGCTCATGCCCGCGCACTTGGCCGGGTCCAGGTTGCTCACCCGGAACATCTCGCCCGCGCCCTCGCAGTCCGAGCCCGTGAGGATGGGCGTGTGCACGTGGAAGAAGCCGCGCTCGCGGAAGAACTGGTGCGTCGCAAAGGCCAGCTCCGAGCGCAGCCGGAACATGGCCCCGTACTTGTTGGTGCGCGGCCGCAGATGGGCGATGGTCCGCAGGAACTCGTCGGTGTGCCGCTTCTTCTGGAGCGGGAAGGCCTCCTGGTCGGCCGCGCCGATGAGCGTGAGGCCTGTGGCCTTGAGTTCCCATTTCTGGCCCTTGCCCGGCGAGGGCACCAGGTCGCCGGTGAGGGCCACGGACGCGCCCGTGCCGATGGACTCCAGGGTCTGCACGATCTCCGGGGTGTGGTCCATGACCGCCTGGAGGTTCTTCAAACAGGAGCCGTCGTTCAGCTCCAGAAAGGAGAAGCCCTTGGAATCGCGCTTGGTGCGCACCCAGCCCTTGACCAGGACCCCGGCCAGCGGGGTTTCCGCGGTCAGGGCCGCGGCGATCTTGATCCGTTTCATGCATGGTCCTTTGTTGTCGTGACGCCGTCCGGCAGGTCCAGGCGGTCCCCGGGACGGCGGTAGAGAAACACGGAAGAGCCCCCGGCGGCAAGGGCCGGGGCCGCGTCGGCCAGCCAGGCCGTGCGGCCGAAGGCGTGCATGGGCACGAGCACCCGGGGCCGCACCCTGACGGCGAACTCCGGGCCTCCGGCCAGGTTGGGCAGCCTGCGGTCCACGTTGGTGAAAGCGATGTCCACGGGCCTTGCCGCGATGCGCTCCAGGGCCGCGCTGAAGAATCCGGCGGTGAAGGCCTTCTCGGCCGGGGACGCCGTGTCCCAGACCCAGGCGGCCAGGTCCCCGCCGTGGTACAGCCGCAGGCCCTCGACCTCCAGGACAAAGGCCAGGCCCAGGTCGTTGGAGGCCAGGGTCTCGATGCCGATGCCGTTGATCCCGCCCGTCTGGTCCGGCTCCAGCACCAGGGCGCCCGCGGGCACGCTCGCCGGATAGAGGTCGGCCACGTCGTCGGAGAACACGAAGCAGGCGCCGGCGGCCTCGGCGCACACCGAGGCCAGGTCCGGGTGGCAGTGGTCCGTGTGGCTGTGGGAGACAAAGGCGGTCACGTTGCGGCCGCGCAGCTCCGGGGCCAGGGCCGCGGCCGAGCGCTTGGGCAGGTATTGCGGGGCCGGGCAGTCGAACAGCAGGGTGTGCTCCCCGGCATGGACCACGAAGCAGTTGTGGAAGATGTAGACCACCTGGGCGCGCATGGCCCGGGATGAACCACATCCCGGGCCAAAAGGCAACCCGCTGCCTGCGCCTTGCTCAACCGTCCCGGCATGGGCTACAACCGGGGGCCTGAACAACCTTTCTGGGGAGACCAATGGGATTCTTTTCCTCGCTGAAAAAAATCTGGGGCAGCGGCGCTGCCCCTGCTCCGGCCGCGCCAGCCGCACCGGCCGCGGCCGCTCCGGCCGACTGGCAGAACGCCCTGACCCTGGCCCTGCGCCAGGCCGAGCCCCGGCTTTCGGTCTGGCTCGGCCATGTGCTCTCGGGCGTCACCGAGGCCGGGCCGCTGCTGCGCGAACGCCTGCTGTTCCTGTTCCAGGCCCTGGGCGCGCCCGAGGCCGAGGCCGTGAAGTTCGTCACCGAGTTCGAGGCCTGGCTCGCGGCCATGGGCTACCGCACGGTGGAGGAGTTCCGCTCCGAGCTGCAATACCGCCTGGCCCTGGCCCTGGACCTGGAGGACGAGGAGGACGAGCGCGACCGCCTGTTCCTCAAGCTCTCCGAGGGCCTGGCCAAGACCCGCGAGCAGATCACCAAGCGCATCGACGGGCTCCTGGCCGGAAACCGGACCATTGACGAGACCTTCTGGGAAGAGCTCGAGGAAATCCTGATCATGGCCGACGTGGGCTTCGAGGCCGCGGCCAGGCTCATGGACAACCTGCGCGCCCGGGTGCGCAAGGCCGGGGTGACCGAGGCCCAGGGCTTTCGCGCCCTGCTCCAGGAGGAGCTGGCCGAGATCTTCAAGACGCCCAAGCGCATCCAGGCCGTGAACCCGCCCGAGGTGGTCATGATGATCGGGGTCAACGGCGTGGGCAAGACCACGACCATCGCCAAGCTGGCCCACCGCGCCAAGCTCCAGGGCCGCAAGGTGCTCATCGCCGCGGGCGACACCTTCCGGGCCGCGGCCATCGAGCAGCTGGAGATCTGGGCCAAGCGCGTGGGCGCGGGCTTCTTCGCCAAGCAGGCCGGGGCCGACCCCGCGGCCGTGGCCTTCGAGGCCATGGACAAGGCCGTGACCGAGGGCTACGACCTCCTGCTCCTGGACACGGCCGGACGCCTGCACACCAAGACCAACCTCATGGAAGAATTGAAGAAAATAAAGAGGGTCCTGGACAAAAAGCATCCCGGCGCGCCGCACCGCAGCGTGCTGGTCATCGACGCCACCACGGGCCAGAACGCCCTGTCCCAGACCAAGCTCTTTCAGGAGGCTGTGGGCGTGGACGAGATCGTGCTCACCAAGCTCGACGGCACGGCCAAGGGCGGCGTGGTGGTGGCCGTGACCCTGCAGTACCAGGTGCCCATCAGCTTCGTGGGCCTGGGCGAAAAGATGGAGGATTTGCGGCCCTTCAACGGCCAGGACTTCGCCAAGGCGCTATTGGGCTGACTGATTCAGTATTTCCAGGCAACGCGTAGCAGTCAGCGCCGCCTTATGATAACAACCGCCCTCTTTTAACAAATAATCTCGAAATTGCGTCAACTTGGAAATCAGAAGTTTTTCATTCTCTTTCGCGCGTTGTATGAATTCAAGTTCTGTATCTTTTCTCGTAATTTTTAGATCCCCGGACATTGGAAGATCAATTTCTTTAAAATGATACTCATTTAACAACCTCATGGAACTATAAAGGCATATCTCTTTTATCGATTTATCTGAATCATCAACACCTATTTTGCTCCTAAAAATATTTGCAATTCTCGGAATAAGAAATTCCAATTTACCATATGCGTTGCTACAACAGCGCGATATCTTAGTGCCATCGCCATCAACAAATGGAAATGATTCTTGCATTGACTCAACAGCTAAATCTATAGATATTGAACAAGCACTATCAAGAAATAGCTGGCTTTCATTGATCAAAGAAATAAATTCTTCATATTCTTCATATGGAACTGGAACATCCAAAAAACCGACATCCGGCTCAAATGCAGCTTTACCCCATTTTTCTTTAATCTTAAAAAGTTGCGTTATGATCTTTGTGAATACATCACGTTGATGCTCAAAAAAAAGAGATACGCGCAACTGATTGGAACTAAATTTTTCTTTCAGCAACTCCATTCGTTGAGAGTACTCATACTGGATGGATTGTTTAATCTTTTCAGAAAGCCAACTTCGCATTATAAGACTAACCAACCCGCCAAAAAAACTCCCACAAATGCTAGAAATGATGACAATGTAAATTTCCTGCATTACCAAACCGCCTGTAATAGTTCCGGCATCTTCAGCAACGCAATGCCCATTTAATCAAGCCAATCTAATAGCACCTCAAAATGACTCAGTCCCGGAAACTCCAGCCTGCCGTGATGCAGGTGGAGCCGCCCCTCCTCCCCTTCGCCGTAGAGCGGATCACCCACAATGGGATGGAGGATGTGCGCCAGATGGGCCCGGATCTGGTGCCGCGCGCCCTTGTGGATCACGGCCTTGACCAGGGTCTGGTCCTGGTCCGCAAGGTAGTCCACCGGCTCCACCCGGGTCCAGCGCAGCGGGCTCTCGTCCTCCTGGGGCAGGACTTTGGTCGTCTTGGTGTTGTCCGTGTGGAGCGCGTTCTTCACGGTCACGGGCCATTCCAGGCAGCCGTGCACCCGGGCCGCATACTCCTTGGTCACCTGGCCCGCGTCCTCCAGCTCGTAGTAGCGCGCGGCGGCCTCGGGGGTGAGCGCGGCCAGCACAATGCCCGAGGTGAGCTGGTCCAGCCGGTTCAGGAGCACGGCGTTCTTCCCGGGCAGCAGCTCGGGCAGGAGCCGCTCCAGGCTCGGGTTGTCCCGGCCCGCGATGGCCGCGCTGTGCAGGCCAGCGGGCTTGAACAGGGCCGCGTAATCGCCCTGCGTCTCCAGGACCCGGGCCCCGGCCACCGGAGATTCGGCGCTTTCCCGCTGCCGCAGCTCGATGCGCTGGCCCGCAGTCACGCAAAAACCCTTGGCCCGGGCCCGGCCGTCCACCAGGACCACACCCTGCTCCCAGGCCCGCCGCCGCTCGCGCAGCGAGGACCCGGGCAGGACCAGGACCAGGGCCTGGTCCAGCCGCGCGCCGTGGAGATCATCCGGAACAATGGCCGCTTCCATGCCCTCTCTGTACGGCCGAACCAACGTCCCTGCAAGCAAGCGCTCAGTCTTTGACGCCTGGGCGGAAAGAACCTAAACAGGGGCATCGGCGGCCCCTGTCCCGCCCCAATCCGACCCTCAAGGAGCCTCTCATGCCCTTTGACGTGCTCTGGCTCTCCCAGGCCGACCTGGATTCCCTGGGTCTCGGCATGCCCGAGATCATGAACGCCGTGGAGCAGGGCTTCGCCTGCCTGGGCCGCGGCCAGGCCGAGATGCCCGCCAAGATCGGCATCCACCCCCGCGAGGACTGCTTCATCCACGCCATGCCCTGCTGGCTCGGCGGGGACCTGGACCGCTGCGGCATCAAGTGCGTGTCCGGCTATCCCCCGAACCAGAAAAAGGGCCTGCCCTACATCACCGGCGTCATGGTCCTCATCGATCCCGAAACCGGGCTGACCCGCTCGGTCATGGACGCGGGCTGGGTCACGGCCTGGCGCACGGGCGCGGCCTCGGGCGTGTACGCCAAGCACTTCGGCAACCCCGCCTCCGAGGTGGTCTCGGTCATCGGCCTGGGCGTGCAGGGCCGGGTGAACCTCCTGGCCTTCAAGGAAGTCTTCCCCAAGATCAAACAGGTGCGCTGCTTCGACCCCGTGGCCGGACAGCCCGAGCGCTTCCTCCAGGACATGCAGCCCCGGCTTCCGGGCGCGCAGTTCGTGGTCTGCGACGACGTGAAGTCCTGCGTGGCCGATGCCGACGTGGTGGTCACCTGCACGCCCATCGTGGAGAAGCCCAAACGCTTCCTGCCCCGGGCCTGGCTCAAGAAGGACGTGCTGGCCGTGTCCGTGGACTACGACTCGGCCTTTTCCGAGGACGTCATGGCCGCCACGCCCTGCTTTGTCTGCGACAACGCGGGCCAGTACCTCTGGACCCGGGACCAGGGCGTGTACTTCCAGAACGGCTACCCGGACAAGGGACAGGTCTACGCGGACATGGGCGCGATCTGCGCCGGGGACAAGCCGGGCGTGCGCCAGGGGTTGCGCGGGGCCGTGCTCATGGGCATCGCCAGCCACGACGTGATGACCGCGTCCCTGGCCTATGACCTGGCCAAGGCCAAGGGCCTGGGCACGGTGGTGCGGCTCTGATGGCCGGATACCTCCTGGTGCTCTGCGCGGCCGTGCTCTGGGGACTCATCGGCCCGCTGTCCAAGTTCCTCTTTGCCGAGGGCATCACACCCCTGGAAGTGGCCTTCTGGCGCTCGGTCATCGGCTGGGGCCTGTTCGCGGCCCAGGCCCTGTTCCGCGGGGCGGGCCGGGCCAGGACCAGCGACCTGCCCGTGCTGGCGGCCTTCGGCCTGGTGGGGGTTTCGCTGTTCTACGGCTCGTACCAGATCGCCATCGGCCTGGTGGGCGCGGCCCTGGGCTCGGTGCTCCTGTACACGGCCCCGGCCTGGGTGGCCCTGCTCTCGCGCATGGTCCTGGGCGAGTCCATGACCCCGGGCAAGCTGGCCGCGGTGGGCGCCACCATCTTCGGGGTGGCCTGCGTGAGCCTGTCCGGCGGCGGAACCATCGAGCCCTCGGCCCTGGGCGTGCTGGCCGGGCTCACGGCCGGGTTCACCTACGCGCTCTACTACATCTTCGGCAAGAAGTACCTGGGCCGCTACGAGACGGCCACCATCTTCCTCTACGCCCTGCCCGTGGGCGCGCTGGGGCTCTGGCCCTTCGTGGAGTTCACGCACAAGAGCGCCACGGCCTGGGCCTTCCTCCTCCTGCTCTCGGCCACCACCACCTGGGGAGCCTATTCCGTGTACTACGCGGGCCTGCGCCGCCTGGAGGCCACCCGCGCCGCGGTGGTGGCCACCCTGGAGCCCGTGGTCGCGGCCTGGCTGGCCTGGTGGTGGTGGGACGAGCGCTTCGGCCCGGCCGGCTACCTGGGCAGCGGCCTGATCCTCTCGGCCGTGCTGCTCATGGTGGCCGAGGGAGCCCGCCGCCAGCGCGGCCTGGGAGAGCCTGCGTGAGCCGCCCGCGCATCCGGCAGGTCAGGGCCTCGGCCGGGTCGGGCAAGACCTACGCCCTCACGGCCCGCTTCCTGGAGCTGCTGGACGCGGCCAAGGCCGAGGACCCCGGCATGGCCTGCCGGGGCGTGCGGCCCGAGTCCTATTCCTGGCCCGAGATCCTGGCCGTGACCTTCACCAACAAGGCCGCGGCCGAGATGAAGGAGCGGGTGCTCACGGCCCTCAAGCGCTGCGCCCTGGGCCTGACCAGCGGCGGCCAGCGCGCGGACTGGGACCCCCGGCGCGCCGCCAAGGTGGTGGAGACCGTGCTCCGGCGCTACCACCGCCTGAACATCCGGACCATCGACAGCCTGCTCGTGCTCCTCCTGCGGCTCTTTGCCCTGGACTACGGCCTGCGGCCGGACTTCCAGGTGGCCCTGGAGGAGGACGAGCTGTTCGGCCCGGCCTACGAGCGCTTTGTGGATGCCTGCGCCGATCCGCACGGGCCCCAGCGGGCCTTGCTGGTGAGCGCGCTGACCACCTTCCTGGGCTTCGAGAACCGCGCGGGATTCAGCCCGGAGCGCGGCATCCGCGAGCGGCTCTTCGAACTCACCGGCCATCTCCAGGCCGAGCCCGGGGGCGTGCTCGCGGACCAGGAGGAAATGGCCCGAATCCTGGACCGCTGCCGGGAGGAGTTCCTCCAGGTCGTGGCCGTGATGCAGGGCCATCTCGAGGAATTCGCCCTGGCCCCGCGCCAGCACTTCAAGAATTTCCTCGGCAAGTGCCAGGCCCTGAGCGGGTTCGACGAGCCGCCGGACTCGGCCTATGCCGACAAGCCCTGTCTGGCCGAGTGCCTGACCCAGGCCGGAATCCCCAACATCACCGGGCAGTGCGAGCGGGCCTATGCCATGTTCAAGACGGCCTGGGCCGCCTTCCGCCGGGAGTGGGCCGCCCTGGAAGGGGCCTATGCCCTGGCCCCGGCCCTGGGCATCGCCCGGGAACTGCTGGGCGCGATGCGGGACGAGGCCCGGCGCCAGGGCGTGGTGCCCATGTCCTCCTTGAGCGCGGCCGTGCACGGCCTGCTCACCCGCGACGAGGCCGTGCCCGAGGCTTACTGCCGCCTGGGCTCCCGCCTCCACCACCTGCTGGTGGACGAGTTCCAGGACACGAGCCGGGCCCAGTGGTCGGCCCTGGAGCCCCTGGCCCGGGAGTGCCTGGCCAAGGGCGGCAGCCTGTTCTGCGTGGGCGACGTGAAGCAGGCCATCTACAGCTGGCGCGGGGGCGACGCCTCGCTCTTCGACCAGCTCCGGGACCGGCCCGGCCTGGCCGACCTCACCGGCGGCGCGGACCTGGAAAACCTGCCCCGCAACTGGCGCAGCGCGCCCGCGGTGGTGGACTGGAACAACGCCTTTTTCGAACGCCTGGCCGATCCGGACACGGCCCAGGAGCTGGCCGACCGCTGCCTGGACAAGGCCCCGGACGAGGAGCGCGCGGCCCTGGCCCGGGACATCACGGCCGCATTCGCCGACGCCCGCCAGGACCTGCCCGCGGAGCGCACCGGCCCCGAAGGCTTTGTGCGCCTGACCCGGCTGCCGGGCGGCAGCGCCGAGGAGGTCCGGAACGCGGCCCTGGACGCCCTGGAGACCCTGATCCAAGACCTGGGCCAGCGCAGGCCCTGGCGCGACCTGGCCGTGCTCGTGCGCGACAACCGGCAGGCCGGGCTGGTCTGCGAGCGCCTCGTGGCCCTGGACATCCCGGTGATCACCGAGAAGAGCCTGCTGCTGGCCCGGCACCCCGTGGTGCGCCAGCTGGCCGCCCTGCTCGCCTTTTTGGACTTCCCGGCCGACGACCTGGCCTTCCTGACCCTGGTCACGGGCCCGCTTTTTCAGAAGGCGACCGGACTGGCCCCGGAGGCGGTCACGGACTGGCTCATGGGCCAGAAGCCCGGGAACCTGGGCTTCAAGTTCCGCGAGGCCTTTCCCCAGGTCTGGGCCGACCGGCTCAAGCCCTTCTTCGACCGGGCCGGGCTGCTCACGCCCTACGACCTGGCCCAGGCCGCGGTGCAGCGCCTCCGGATTCTGGAGCGCAATCCCGATGCCGAACTCCATGTGCGCCGTTTCCTGGAGGTGGTCCATTTGGCCGAGGGCAACGGCTGCCGCTCCCTCTCGGCCTTCCTGGACTACTGGCGGGACCAGGGCGCGGAGGAGCAGGTGCCCCTGCCCGAGAACCTGGACGCCGTGCGCGTGCTCACCATGCACAAGGCCAAGGGCCTGGAGTTCCCGGTGGTCCTGGTCCCCTTCCACCACTGGCCGCTCAAGCCCCAGGACGGCTTCGCGGTGCTCGATGTCCAGGACCGCCGCGTGCTCACGCCCCTGCGCGCCGCCCTGGGCCCGGAATACCGCGAGCGCGTGGGCCGCGAAATCCGCGAACAGCTCCACCTGCTCTACGTGGCCTGGACCCGGGCCTGCGAGGAATTCTACGGCTTCTACCCGGCCCGGGAGGGCGAGGCGAAGCGGCCCCCGGCCCTGGCCGCCCTGGACCTGCTCCTGGACCCGGAGCACACCGTGATCGAACGCGGCCGCCAGGATCCGGGCGAGCCCCAGGAGCGCGCCCCGGCCCAAGCGCCCCGGCCCGTCCCGGCCGTCGCCCCCGGCGAGGAGCTGACCTCCTGGCTGCCCC
>DFYP01000108.1 GCA_002382645.1 Desulfovibrio sp. UBA4079
TTGAAATTCCTGAAGTTGAACAGGTAGGTCGTGCTCTGGATGTAGAAGTTGCGGAGGTTCTTCTCCTGGCTGCCGGGGAAGACCAGCACCGAGTCGGGATAGAGCTTGCTGGCCGCGATCATGGCTGCCAAAGCGTCGAAATCGGCGTTGGCGTGGGCCGTGATGACGGTGGGGGCAGCGATCTTTTCCGGACTCTGGGACATGGCCCCTCTCAGGCGCCGGAGCGCGGGTGGAAACGCCTGTGCACGGAGAGCAGGCGCTCGGCCTGCACATGGGTGTAGATCTCGGTGGCCGAGATGTCCGCGTGGCCCAGCAGGGCCTGCACGATGCGCAGGTCGGCCCCGCCCTCCAGGAGATGGGTGGCAAAGGAGTGGCGGAAGGTGTGCGGGGAGATCTCCCGCTGGATGCCCGCGGCCAGGGCGTACTTCTTGATGAGTTTCCAGACCCCCTGGCGGGTCAGGCCCTTGCCCGAGCGGTTCAGGAAGATCTGTTGGGCCTGGGGCTGGAACTGGGGCCGGGTGCGGGCCAGGTACTCGGCCAGCAGGGCCTGGGCCTGGTCGTGCACCGGCACCACGCGTTCCTTGGAGCCCTTGCCGAAGACGCGCAGGATTCCGGTCTGGGGGTCGAAGTCGGCCAGGGCCAGGCTCACCAGCTCGGAAACCCGCAGGCCCGAGGCGTAGAGCAGCTCCAGCATGACCCGGTCCCGGAATCCCAGGACCGTGGAAACGTCTGGAACAGAGAGCAGGCTTTCCATTTCCGCCTTGGAGAGGACATCTGGCAAACCCTTGGGAAGTTTTGGATTCTCCAAGAGTTCCGCAGGGTTGTCATTGCGCAATCCGCGGTCCAGGCAGAACGAGAAAAAGCCGCGCAGGGCCGAGAGGTGCCGGGCCAGGGAACGGCTGGCCAGACCCCGGCCGCGCAGCCGGGTGAGGTGCAGGAAAATGTCCCGGGAGTCGGTGGCCTCCACCGGCCGTTTCCGCTCCTCGAGAAATTCGAGCAGGTCGGACAGGTCCGCGGCGTAGCCCGAGAGACTGTTTTCCGAGAGCCCGCGCTCAACCAGGAGAAACTCCAGGTAGCGGTCCACCCACGGGTGCTGCGGAGGAGTGGGGCGCTCTCGGGCGCTCACGGGATCATCACGGAGGTCCATGGTTGGATCGATCTGGGGCCTGGCCCCGGTTGGTTGTGTGCCAAGCATGGGGAAAGATATACGATGCGCGCGGTGTTCACAAGGGCGAAAGCCCGTGGCGATTGACAGCGGCGGCCTGCCAATTTAAGGAAAGGCTTCTTTTTGAATCCGCCTGCAAGGAGTTCTCGATGCACGCCTTCCCTCTGGCCAAGCGCCTGTCCGCGCTTCCTCCCTATCTCTTCGCGGCCATCGACAAGGCCAAGGAGGAGGTCCGGGCCAAAGGCATGGACATCATCAGCCTGGGCATCGGTGATCCGGACCTGCCCACCCCGGACTTCATCGTCGAGGCCCTGGCGGCCGCGGCGCGCAACCCGGTCAATCACCAGTATCCGTCCTACGTGGGCCTGCTGAGCTTCCGCCAGGCCGTGGCCGGCTGGTACAAACAGCGCTTCAACGTGGACCTGGACCCCAAGACCGAGGTGGTCAGCCTCATCGGGTCCAAGGAGGGCATCGCCCACTTTCCCCTGGCCTTCATCAATCCCGGCGACCTGGCGCTCATCGCCACCCCGAACTACCCGGTCTATCCGGTGAGCACGAATTTCGCGGGCGGCGAGGTCCAGTTCCTGCCGCTCACGGACGAGAACGACTTTCTGCCCGCCCTGGACGCCATCGACGCGGCCACCTGGAAGCGGGCCAAGGTCATCTACGTCAACTATCCCAACAATCCCACGGCGGCCATGGCCCCGCGCTGGTTCTTCGAGAAGCTCGTGGCCCTGGCCAAGGCCCACGAGGTCATCATCGTTCACGACGCCGCGTACACGGAAATCTACTTTGACCCGGCCAACAAGCCACTGTCGATCCTGGAGATTCCCGGCGCCAAGGACGTGGCCATCGAGTTCCACTCCCTGTCCAAGACCTACAACATGACCGGCTGGCGCCTCGGCATGGCCGTGGGCAACCCGAGCCTGGTGGCCGGGCTGGGCAAGGTCAAGGAGAACGTGGACTCCGGCGTGTTCCAGGCCGTGCAGGAAGCCGGCATCGCGGCCCTGACCCACGGCGAGCCCTATGTCCAGAAGTTCCGCGAGATCTATAAGGAACGCCGCGACGTGGTCCTCAAGTGCCTCAAGGACATCGGCATCAGCTGCCGCACGCCCCAGGCCTCCATCTATGTCTGGGCCAAGGTCCCACAGGGACAGAACTCCCAGGACTTCGTCACCGGCGTGCTCAAGAAGACCGGCGTGGTGATCACTCCGGGCAACGGCTTCGGCACGCCCGGGGAAGGGTACTTCCGCATCTCCCTGACGGTGGATACGGAACGGCTCAAGGAGGCGGTGTCACGGATATCCAGCTTGTAACCACCTACCTGGGTCTGGGTTCCAACGTCGGCGAGGCCGAGGAGAACCTGAACGAGGCCCTGGCGCGGCTGGCCAACTACGGGGTCGACATCCAGCTGAAAAAACAGTCGGCTATCTACCGGACCGAACCCCAGGGGCTCAAGGACCAGCCCTGGTTCGCCAACCAGGTGGTGGAACTGGGCGTGGACCCCGAGATCTGGGCCCCGGAAGGGCTGTTGTCCACCTTCCTGGCCATCGAGGCCCAGATGGGCCGGGACCGGACCACGGAAACCCCGCAGGGCCCCCGGGTCATTGACCTGGACCTGCTCCTGTTCGGCGACCTGGTGACCGACAACGGTTTTCTCACCGTGCCCCATCCGCGGCTCCGGGAGCGGGCGTTCATGCTCGTGCCCTTGCAGGAGATCGCGCCCGGCCTGATCCTCCCTGGCGGAGGCACCCCGGCTGATGCCCTGAAATCCCTGAAGTACCGGGTGGATGGCAACCGCATCTGGCAGGACTAGGCCGACACCGGCCAAGGAGTGAGCATGCTCATCAAGTTTCTCATCTTTGCGGCGGCCGCGTTTGTGGTCTGGAAACTCTTTACCGGGGACCGCAAGCAGAAGCAGGTCAAGAACAAGGCCCAAGAAGAGAACCTGGCCGCCTCCGGCGAGATGATCAAGGACCCGGTTTGCGGGACCTACGTGCGCAAGGACGGGGACATCCGCGTGCGCCAGGGCGAAGCCGTGCACGTGTTCTGTTCCTACGAGTGCCGGGACAAGTTCATCAAGAGCCTGGAAGCCGGTTCCACCAAGGAGTAGGGGGCCGGGGCCCGGCGCCCTCCCTTTCCTTTCCCGCTGTTTTCCGCTATCGGTGAGGGCATGAAGTTCTTCATCGATACCGCCAATCTGGACGAAATCAGGCAGGCCAAGGCCTACGGGCTCATCGACGGGGTCACCACCAACCCGAGCCTTTTCGCCAAGGAAAAGGGGGACTGGAAAACCCTGGCCTCGGCCATCTGCCGCGAGGTGGACGGCCCGGTGAGCCTGGAGGTCATCGGCACGGACTCCGCGGCCATGATCCGCGAGGCCCGTGAGCTGGTGAAGCTGGGCCCCAACGTCGTGGTCAAGATTCCCGTGACCGAACAGGGAGTTGTGGCCGTGCGCTCGCTCACGGACATGGGCATCGAGACCAATGTGACCCTGGTCTTTTCGCCGCTCCAGGCCCTGCTGGCGGCCAAGTCCGGGGCCACCTACGTGAGCCCCTTTGTGGGCCGGCTGGACGACGTGGGCCAGGACGGCATGCTCCTGGTGGAGCAGATCCTGAACATCTTCAGCAACTATGGCATGTCCACCCAGGTCCTGGCCGCCAGCATCCGGCATCCCCAGCACGTGCTCCAGGCCGCGCTCGTGGGAGCGGACGTGGCCACGATCCCGTTCAAGGTCATCCGCGAATTGCTCAAGCATCCCTTGACGGATTCGGGTCTGGCCGCGTTCTTGTCCGACTGGGGCAAGAGCCATGGGTCGTCCGGAGCCAAGCCGAAGAAGAAAACCAAGTAAATTCATACGAATAAGAATAACGAGAGGGGGCCCCGGCGGCCCCCTTCTTTTGACCCTCGTTCTTGTCTCGGAATGTAAATTATGTAAACTTTAATCCCTGGGACCGGGTCGGGGCCCTCCGCGCACCCTTGCATCCGGTCAGACCTCCTGATAAGCAACCCCTGCCCGGCACTGCCGTCCTTTCCTCAGCAAGCGCAGCTGTCCGGAACCATCGAGGACCATGTCCAAAGCGCCAGCCAAACAACCAACCCGCGCATCCAGAGCATCCAATTCTATGAAAAAACTCCTGGTTGTTCCGTGCCTGTCCCTGTTCCTTTCCCTGACCCTCTGCCTGGGCCTGCTGCAGGCCGAACCGCCCATGGCCCCGCCCGCGGCGGACGACGCCGGCACCAGCGCCAAGGCCTCCACGGCCAAAAAAACCAAGACAAAGACAAAAAAAGACGCCAAATCCTCCTCCGGGACCACGGATTCCGCCAAGAAATCCGCGTCCGAGGCCAAAAAATCCGTGGCCAAGGAGCCCAAGCAGCCTGCTGCCGAGGCCGACAAGCCCGCTGCCGAGGACGCCGCCAAGCCCGCCAAGGAGCCCAAGTCCCCTGCCGAGGCCAAGAAGGCCCCGGCCAAGGAGACCAAACAGGCCTCGGACTACGAGAAATTCCTGGAGAAATACGGGGCCTGGGACCGCCTGGACAAGGTCTACACCAACTCCGACGACCCGGTCGTGCTTCTGAAGCGCGCCACCATGGCCCTGCAGACCGGCGCGCCGCAGCAGGCCCTGGAGCTCATCGAGAGCTCCGCGCCCTTTGAGAATAAGGACATGGAGCTCCAGCGCCTCTGGCTCGGCGGCCAGGCCGCCCGCGCCGCGGGCGATCCCTCCAAGGCCGTGTTCTGGTTCAGCCAGGCCGGACAGATGCTCTCGGCCAAGGAGCGCGCCGCCAAGTTCAACAGCGAACCGGACCTGGAGATCCTTTGGACCGATGTGTGGCGCCGGTATTTCTGGATTTATTCCGCAAACTTCGGGACCATGCGCGAGGGCCAGGAGGCCGTGCTCAAGCAGACCCTGGACCAGGCCCGGGGCGTCTGGAAGAACAACCCCTTCTGGGAGGCCGCGGCCTCGGCCCTGGCCGGAGAATCCACCCACAGCGGCAAGACCCCCGGCGACGTCCTGGACATCGGGGACTCGGACCGCAACCAGATCGCCCGCACCCTGGCCGCAGCCTGCCTGGAGTATCCGGCCGAGGCCAAGACCCTGGCCGCGAACATCTCCACCAAGGAGCCGCGCGAGTTCTGGAACGCCATGGCCGGATTCGTGGCCGAGGGCTCCGATCCGTCGGAGGCCGAACTCCACGCCTCCTTCCCCAAGGCCTCCATCTTCTGGGGCAGCAACATCATGTCCCGTTCCGCCGCGGGCCGCACCGACTGGCTCCTGCCCGAGGACCAGACCCAGGCCTGGCAGGACCTGCGCAAGAAGAACCGCAGCCTGCACGACGCGGCCAAGCGCTATCTCAAGCGTGACGCGGACAAGGACCTGGAGGCCCTGCCCGTGTTCGCCCAGTACAGGTTCGCCCTGGCCGTGGCCCAGAACGACGACGCGGCCCGCGACCTCTGGGACGCCCTGGAAAACAAGCGGAACCTACCCCTGAGCCTGAAGGTCTGCGGCCTGCTCCTGTTCGAGGAGCCCCTGGACAACCTCCTGCCCGAGGACCCCAACGCCGCGGCCCGCCAGTTCGTCCTGCTCCCGGCCCTGTCCTCGGCCGGCGGCCGGAACATCCGGCCCAACCAGCTGGCCCCGTTCTGGCTCCGCCTGGAAGGCCGCCAGCTGGACAACGCCGTGCGCCAGCTCTGGCCCCTGGACCGGCTTCTGCTCCTGGCCGACTGGTCCAACCGGCTCCAGGAAAAGGCCACGCCCGAGCTGGCCAAGCGCATCGCCTTCCTGTTCCCGGACACCGAGGCCGGGGTCCAGGCCACCCTGCAGCTGGCCGACGTGGCCCTGCAGGCCCAGCAGTACCAGTTGGCCGGGTTCTACCTGGCGAACATCGACGGCAACCGCCTGCCCCGTAAGCTCAAGGGCCGCTACCTCGAGCTCAAGGGCGACCTGGCCTTCGCCCTGGGCGGCTACGAGGACGCCTTCAACAACTACAGCGAGTTGCTCAAGACCGGCGCCGAGGTCTCCGACTCCAGCCGGATCAAGATCGCCTTCATCCTCCAGCAGCAGGGACAGCTGGACGTGGCCCAGGGCCAGCTGGAAAAGCTCTGGGAACGCCACGAGACCATGCCCACGAACATGCAGGCCGAACTCCTCTACTACATGGCCGAGGGCGAGCACTCCATGGGCAACATCGACAAGGCCCTGGACTACTACCTGCGCCTGGCCTGGCAGTATCCCCAGGAAAACATCTGGGCGCTCACGGCCATGTTCCGCGCCGCCCTGATCTACGACGGCATGGGCCAGTACGACACGGCCAAGAACCTCCTGGTCACGGTGATCCGGAACGCCGAAACCGAGCAGCAGCGCGAGGCGGCCAAGAACCGGCTCACCGAGATCGAGGCCAAGCGCGGCCGGGCCGAGGAGCGGACCAAGGCTGGCGGCGGAAACATGGTCTATCCGTTCTAGACCAGGATTTGCTGCGATCCGACACGCACGGCCGGGCCCCTGGGCCCGGCCGTTTTCTTTGCCCAGGCCCCCTCTTCCCCCTGAAGACAAAGACAAATGAAAAGGCCCGGCTTGCGCCGGGCCTTGATTCCTTTTGGTGCCGAGGGGGGGACTCGAACCCCCACGGGATTTCTCCCACTACCCCCTCAAGATAGCGTGTCTACCAGTTCCACCACCTCGGCACGGGGGAAAAATCTACTGCTTCGGGGCCTCCGCCGGAGCCTTGGCCGCATTGGGGTCTTCAAAGGTCACGCCCTCGGGCTTCTTCTCCTGGGCAGGAGCCGGGGCCGTGACCGCGCCGCCGGCGTCCAGCATGATGGAGTCCACATGCCGGGTGCGCTTGCTGATGAGCAGGTTGTAGCCCAGCGAGGTCAGCAGGAAGACCGCGGACAGCACCGCGGTGACCTTGACCAGCAGGCCGCCCGCTCCGGTGCTGCCGAAGACCGAGCCGCTGCCGCCGCCGAAGATGACACCCATGCCCTCCTGTCCGGACTGCAGCAGCACGGCCACGATCAGGAACAGGCAGGCCAGGATATGAATGACGATGACCAGGGTCTCCAAGACAAAAACCTCGCTTTGGTCGAGCCTGCCGGCCTACGCCCCCGCCAGCACGATGCTGGCGAAGCTTTCAGCCTTCAAGCTCGCGCCTCCTACCAGCACACCGTCCACATTGTCAAGGCCGATGATCTCGGCGGCGTTTTCCGGCTTCACGCTTCCGCCGTACAATATCCTGATTTCCTTGGCGTTTCCACCAAAGATGCGGCCCAGAAGCCGGCGCACAAAGGCGTGGGCCTCCAAAATATCTTTGGGACCGGCCACTTCGCCGGTGCCGATGGCCCAGACCGGCTCGTAGGCCACGGCCAGACGCGCGGGGGCCAAATCCTTGGGCACCCCGGCCAAACCGGCCACGGTCTGGCGCTCCAGCACGGCCTCGAGCTTCCCGGCCTTGCGCTCCTCGATCTTCTCGCCCACGCAGAGCACCACGTTCAGGCCCGCGTCCAGGCCAAAGGCCGTCTTGCGGCCCACCAGCTCGTCGGACTCGCCGAGCACGTGGCGGCGCTCGGAATGGCCGGTGAGGGCAAAGGTCGCGCCCAGGTCGCTCAGCATGGCCGGAGAGATCTCGCCGGTGAAGGCCCCCTCCCTGGCCGGCCAGAAATCCTGGCCGCCCACGAACAAGCCCTTCTCGTCCTTGAACTTCTTGGCCACCCCGCGCAGGGCCGTGAACGGCGGGAAGACCAGGACCTCGCGATCCGCGGGCAGCTTGCCGTCCAGGAGCTTGACCAGGGCCTTGGCCGTTTCCTTGGCCTCGTCGTAGGTCTTGTACATCTTCCAGTTGGCGGCCATGAGCTTGTTCATCAGGCACACTCCTTGAGCGCGGTCAGGCCGGGCAGGTCCTTGCCTTCCAGGAATTCCAGGAACGAGCCGCCGCCCGTGGAGATGAAGCTGAACTTGTCCACCAGGCCCGCGGCGTGGACCATGGCGTCGGTGTCGCCGCCGCCCACGATGGTCACGGCGTTCGCATTGGCCGCCACGGCCCGGCAGATGTTCAGGGACCCGGCGGCAAAGGCCGGATTCTCGAAGAGTCCCATGGGGCCGTTCCAGACGATGGTCTTGGCCGCGGCCAGGACCTTGCTGAACAGCTCCACGCTGCGCGGCCCCACGTCCAGGGCCATGGCGCCCTCGGGGATGGCCGCCACCTCCACCACGCCCATGGCTGCGGCGTCCTTGGCCGAGCGCCCCAGGACCACGTCCACGGGCAGGTGCAGGCGGGTGCCCTTGTCCCCGGCCTGGGCCAGGATGGCCTGGGCCTCGGCCTTGAGGTCGGGCTCGGCCAGGGAGGCGCCGATGGCGTGGCCCTGGGCCAGGAGGAAGGTGTTGGCCATGGCCCCGCCGATGATCAGGTCGTCCACCTTGCCCAGGAGGTTCTTGAGGATGCCGAGCTTGGTGGAGACCTTGGCCCCGCCGGAGATGGCCGCGAACGGGCGGCCCGGATCGGCCAGGCGCTCGCCCAGGAACTGCCATTCCTTCTTCATGAGCAGGCCCGCGCAGCAGACCTTGGCGGCCCGGGGCGCGTCCACCACCGAGGCGTTGGGCCGATGCACCACGCCGAAGCCCTCGCCCACATAGATGTCCGCCAGGGCGGCCAGGCGCTTGCCGAAGTCACCGCGGGCTTCGGGGGTCTTGCCGGTCTCCTCGGGATGGAAGCGCAGGTTTTCGAGCAACAGCGCCTTTCCGGGCTGGAGCTTGGCCACCAGGGCCTCGACCTCGGGGCCCACGCAGTCCGGGGCCAGGGGCACGTCCTGGCCCAGAAGCTTGCCCAGGTGGGCGGCCACCGGGGCCAGGCTCAGGCTGGGATCAGGGCCGCCCTTGGGCGAGCCCAGGTGGGCGCAGAGGATGAGCGCCGCGCCCTTGTCCAGGATGAGGCGCAGGGTGGGCAGGGCCTGGCGGATGCGGTTGTCGTCCGTGATGACGCCCCCGGCGATGGGCACGTTGAAGTCCACGCGGACGAGCACCTTCTTTCCAGCGAGGTCCAGTTGGTCGATGTAGCGCATGGCGCGTTCTCCTTGTCAGGGGATGTCGCAGCGGAACAGCAGCGCATCCTCGCGGGTGTCGGGATAATAGCGTTTACGGACGCCTATTTGGTTAAATCCGAATTTGCGGTAGAGGTCAATGGCCGGGATGTTGGACTCCTTCACGTCCAGGAAGCCCTGCTGGGCCCCGGCGGCCCGGCTGTGGCGCAGGACCGCGTCCAGGAGCCTGGCCCCGAAGCCCCGGCGCCGGAACTCCGGGTGCACGGCCAGGTTCATGATTTCCATCTCGTCCTGGATCACGGAAAAGGCTGCATAGCCGACCATGCGCCCGCCCAGGCGCAGGCCCAGGATGTGGTAGGCCCCCCGCTCCAGGCCCAGGCGGAACTGCTCCTCGGTCCAGTGGTAGGCGAAGCAGAGGCGCTCCAGCTCCATGACCTCCCGGATGTCCCCGGGACCCAGGGGCTCGATCACCGGGCCTGCGTCCGGCACTGGCAATCCGCCGGGGTCCGTCATAGAATGCCTCCATGTCGCCACTGTACGAAGCGCCGGCCGAAACCGTGACGGTGGAGGCGGTGGATGACCGCAACCGCCCCCTGCTGGTCCTGCCCCTGCCCGAGGTCCACCGGCAGTTCCTGAACCACCGCTCCGTGGCGGTCCTGGTCTATGACCAGGACAACCGCCTGCTGCTCCAGAAACGCAGCCTGCGGCGCACACTCTACCCCGGCCGCTGGGACGTGTCCACTTACGGCCATGTCCATGCCGGGGAATCCTGCCACGACGCGGCCCTGCGGCGGCTCTGGGCGGATCTGCGGCTCAGGCCCGAGCGCCTGCGCCATGTGCGCGATCTCCCGGCCGGACCCGAAACCGGCCGCGAATTCGTGAGCATCTTCGCCGTGCCCCGGGCCGGACACCTGGAGCCCAACGCGGAACGCGTGAGCGAGGGCTTCTTCCACGCCCGGGAGGAGCTGGCCTGCCTGGTGCGCGACTTCCGCGAACTGCTCACCCCGGGCCTGGTGCTGTTCTGGGAGCGCAATCTGCCCTTCTCGCCCTGGGAACCGATCTGATCAGACCGTGATCACGCACCCGGCTCCAGGAGAAGACGGCTCAAATCCTCGTGCAGCAGGCCGTTGCTGGCCAGGATCTCGTCCGCGCCCAGGACATAGGGCCGGCTCGCGTCGAATCCGCTGACCCGGCCCCCGGCCTCCTCCACCAGAAGCACGCCGGCGGCCGTGTCCCAGGGGTTCAGGGCGTTCTCGTAAAAGCCGTCGAAGCGGCCGCAGGCCACGTAGGCCAGGTCCAGGGCCGCGGCCCCGGGCCGTCGCACGCCCTGGGTCTCCAGGAGCATGCGCTCCAGGTGGTCCAGGATGCCGTCCAGATACTTGCGGGTGTTGTAGGGAAATCCCGTGGCGATCAGGGCCTCCTGGACCGCGGCCGTGCCGGACACGGCAATGGGCTCACCGTTGCGCCGGGCCCCCTGCCCGCGCACCGCAGTGAACAGCTCACCCAGGACCGGCAGATTGATCAGCCCGAGCAACAGGTCCCCGTCCTGCCAGAGGGCCACGGAGGTGGCCACGAACGGCAGGCCGTGGGCGAAATTCGTGGTCCCGTCCAGGGGGTCGATGATCCAGGTGCTCGCGGCCAGACCGGCCTGGGCCGAGGTCTCCTCGGCCAGGAAGGTCGAGCCCGGCACCAGGGCGGCCAGCCGCTCCTTGAGCAGCTCCTCCACGGCCAGGTCCGTGGCCGTGACCAGGTCGATGCGGCCCTTGTAGCGCACCTCCTTGGGACGAGCCCAGGCCCGGCGGATGAGTTCGCCGGCCTCGAGCACGGCCGCGGCGGCCTGTTCCATGGTCCGGGCAGGATGCATAGCCATGAATAATCAATCCAGGAGGGTGGCCTCGTAGGCCTTGCCCCGTTCCAGGACCCGGCCAGTGCCCCGGGCCACGGTGGTGAGGGGGTCGCTGTCCAGAATGGCCTTGAGCCCGGTCTCGCGGTGGATGAGCTGGTCCAGCCCCCGCAGGAGCGCCCCGCCCCCGGCCATGAGCAGGCCCTGGTCCGAGATGTCCGCGGCCAGTTCCGGGGGGGTGTTTTCCAGGGCGTTGCGCACGGCCTGGAGGATGGCGTTGAGCGGCTCGCGGATGGCCTCGCGCACGTGAGCGTCCGTGGCCAGCACCGAGCGCGGGGCCCCTTCCACCAGGTTCTTGCCCAGGACCTCCATGCTCAGGGGCTCGGGCAGGGGCACGGCCGAGCCGATGGTCATCTTGACCTGCTCGGCCATGTTCTCGCCGATCTGCATCTGGAATTCATTCTGGAAATACCGCTGGATGGCCTCGGTCATCTCGTCCCCGGCCACGCGGATGGACTCGGCGTGAGCAATGGCCGAGAGGCTGATCACGGCCACCTCCGAGGTACCGCCGCCGATGTCCAGGACCATGTTGCCCAGGGGCCGGTCAAAGGGCAGGTCCGCGCCCACGGCCACGGCCAGGGGCTCCTCGATGAGCCGCACGTCCCGGGCCCCGCCGCGCTGGCCGGCCTCGATCACCGCGCGCTTCTCCACCGGGGTCACGCCCAGGGGCACGCAGACGATGAGCCGCGGCCGGATGAGCCGCAGGCCCCGGCAGGCCCGCTCGATGAACGAGCTGATCATGAGGGTGGTGGTCTCGAAGTCGGCGATCACGCCGTCGCGCATGGGCCGGATCACCCGGATCCGCTCCGGGGCCCGGCCGAGATAGCGCTTGGCCTCGGTGCCCACGGCGATGATCTTCTCGCAGGTGACGTCCACCGCCACCACCGAGGGCTCGTTGAGCACGATGCCCTCGCCCGGGCAGTAGATGAGGGAGTTGGCCGTGCCCAGGTCCATGGCCAGATTTCTCCCCCCGAGAAAATTCCACAGGCGTCTGAAGAACATGATCCTGGCCCAGCCCTGGAAGCCTCAGCCGCTCAGCGGCCGGAGCGGCGTTGCAGGAAGAATTCCACGCTCCGGTTGTAGGTCTTTTCCTCTTCCGTGGTGAAATAGCAGGCCGGAAGCTCTCCTCGCTGGCGATGATAGTGCAGGCATTCGCAGCACAACCCGTGCCGGTCGCAGGGGTAGGTGCAGGTGCAATGGCTGGCATTGATCTTGGCCCTGGGGCATTGATCCGCTTTGCGCATGAAACAGCACCTCGCAATCGGGCGATGACCCGCCTGTTTCGAAAGAACGGTTCGCTTCGTTCTAGGTGGAACAGGCCGAAGTGTCAATAACCAGAGATTATTGAAGAAAAAAACTCCGTTGCGCGCCAGGGGCGCGGCCCGGCGCGCAGGCCGCGCAATTCCATTGTCATTCCCCTGCCATCACGCTACAAAATGGGAGCAGACAGCAATCCCGGACAGGACAAGGACCATGTGGCAGGAAGCCTTCCGCGAACGCCCCGATCTCCACTGGGAGCTCCCCGCCGGGGAGGGTCCGGCCCCGCGCCGGTCCCTGGAGGAGCTCAAGACCTTCCTGGACTGGACCCACATCCGCCACTGCCTGCTGCGGCCCTTTTTCGAGGTCCCGGACTACCCCCTGGTGGAGCCCCGCGAGCTCCTGCCCTCCTTTGAGGTGGACCTCTACGAGTACAAGGAGCTGCCAGGGTTCAGCATGGTGGTCTTTGAGCGGCCCCTGCAGTCCTTCCAGGAGATCTTCCAGTACGATGTTCTCCACAGCCTCAACGACTGGCGCAGCGGCGACCTGCTGCGCGCGCCCTGCCAGATGGAGCCCACGGTGGTCCGGGCCAACCTCCAGGTGTTCCAGAGCCGGCTATCCAAACGCTATCACGAGACCTTTCTCAAGGGTTTCAACGACCTGGACATCTGTGATCTCGGCCACTACGCCGAGCTCATGCCCTTTCTCCTGCAACTGGAGCGGGCCCATGTCCTGGCCCTGGACGCCGAGGGCCAGTTCGCCCTGTCCGGCATCTGGGCCTCCTTTCCCTCGGACCTGGACACCGAGCTCAAGCGCTTTGGCCTGAAAATCGGCAAGTTCAGCCACCGCGACAACCTGCGCTACGAGTGCAACCGGCTGTTCGTCTACCAGTTCCTCATGGAGCTGTACGGCTTCCCCATCGCCTCGGAGCGGCGCACCTCGGCGGCCCTGTTCGCCCGCCGCCTGTCGCGGCTGGACGAGACCTTCCTGGTGCGGGTCCTGGGCCAGTCCGACCGGACCATCACCACCCTGTTCGTCCCGCGCCGGGGCATGCGCTACCCCCTGGTGGAAAAAATCGCCCTGGTGCAGGTGCCCGCGGACCAGAAGGAGAGCTTGGAGCTGCTGCGGGACCTGGGCTTTCTCGTGGACGAGAAGCGCCGGGCCGTGATCCTCCGGGTGATCTACCGCCAGCACAAGTTCAACGCCAAGAACGTGCGCGAGGACCGGGCCCTGTCCGTGGTCCGGCAGGAGGTCATCCATCCGCTGAGCGGCCGCGTCCTGGACCATCTCAACATCATCAAGGACGCCGGCAACATGCTCCTCAACCTGAACGACATCATCCGCGGCGAGTACCACGGCCGGGTCAGCTACAAGCGCCAGGAGGTGATCACGGACACCGCCAGCCACGAGCAGCGGCTCAAGGTGCTCTACAGCTGGCTTTCCAAGCACCAGCACCGGCTCATCGAATACTCCGACGACTTCTTCGCCAAGCTCACGAAAATCCTGGACATCTATCTCCTGGCCCCGTCCAACTTCGAAATCTTCAGCAACATCAACACGTTGCATAACGAGGTCTGGACCAAGTACAATTTCGTGCAGCAGGCCCGCAAGATCAAGATCCTGGAGGACCTGCGCTCCCGGCAGTACAAGGGCAAGGCCGTGGGCTACCAGGAGATGCTCCGGCTCATGTGCGAGATCCTGGGCGAGCTCAAGTTCGAGATCGTCAACTATTTCGATGAGCTGGTTGAAAAGGCCCTGGCCATCTCCAAGGACGTGCTGGACGACGCCTATCTGCACCGGACCTACGTGAACAGGAAGGATGACGAGCTCACCGACTACGGCCGCGCCGTGAAAAAGCTCTACGGCCGCCTGGTGGGCCTGTGGGACGAGTTCCAGTCCATTCGCAAACACCGCAAGGACGCCGCCCCGGACATGGCCGAGGCCGCGTCCTGAACGCACAAGGAGGATCGATTTCCGTGGAAGAGCTCCGGACAACGCCGCTTACGGCCTGGCACCGCGCCAACAAGGCCAAGATGGCCCCCTTTGCGGGCTTCGACATGCCCGTGCAGTACGAAGGCATCATGGCCGAGCACGCCCAGACCCGCACCCGGGCCTGCGTCTTCGACATCTGCCACATGGGCGAGTTCCTGCTCCTTGGCGCCGGCGCCAAGGACGCGCTCAACCGCGTGGTCACGCAGGACCTGGACACCCTGGCCCCGGGCAAATGCCGCTACGGCTTCCTGCTCAACGACCAGGGCGGCATCCTGGACGACCTGATCGTCTACTGCCTGGGCCCGGACCGCTACATGATCGTGGTCAACGGCGCCTGCGAGGCCACCGACTTCGCCTGGATCAAGGGGCATCTGGCCCCGGGCCCGGTGCTGCAGAACATCTCCGCGGACACAGGCAAGATCGACCTCCAGGGCCCGCTGTCCCTGGAGGTGCTCGAAGCCCTCACCAATGGTTCCTGGGCCAGGCTCGGCTACTTCTCGTTCCAGGAGTCGTCCTTTGAGGGCGCGCCGCTCATCGTCAGCCGCACGGGCTACACCGGCGAACTGGGCTACGAGTTCTACCTGCCCTGGGACAAGACCCCGGCCCTCTGGGAGCGGCTGGTGGCCGACACCCGGGTCAAGCCCGGCGGCCTGGGCGCGCGCGACACCCTGCGCCTGGAGCTGGGCTACCCGCTCTACGGCCAGGACCTGGACACGGCCCACACCCCGGTGGAAGCGGGCTACGGCGCGTTTCTCACCAAGGCCTCCGACTACACGGGCAAGGCCGGGCTGGCCAACGTGCGCCAGCGCCTCATCCCCCTGGTCATCGAGGGCCGGCGCTCGGCCCGGCACAACGACCCCGTGCACCTGCCGGACGGCACCGTGGCGGGCGTGGTCACCAGCGGGTCGTTCGCACCCTCCCTGGGGCACTGCGTGGCCCTGGCCTACGTGAAGGACGGGTTGCAGGAGAACATGGACTTCGTGGTCAAGGCCGCCAAGGTGGACCTTCCGGCCAAACGCGGCACCCTGCCCTTCTTCACCCAGGGCACGGCGCGCAAGAAGCTCGCCTGAGCGCACGCACGACGCAAAAAAAGGGCCGCCTCCGGGCGGCCCTTTGCGTTCAGCGCGGCACGATGCCCCGCATGATCTCCCCCAGGCGCTCGACCTCGCGGTTCATGCCCGCCTCGTCCAGATCCTCGTCCGGCACCTGGATGGGCTCACCCACGCGGATCTGGCAGCGGGTGAAGGGATAGGGAATCTCGAACCTGTCCCAGGACCGCTCGAACACGTATTTGCGCTCGGGAAAGGCCCGGATGGGGAAGATCACTTTGCCGGACAAGCGGGACAGGAGCAGGGCTCCGGGCTTGGGCACATGGCGCGGTCCCTTGGGCCCGTCCACGGTGAGCACGCCGTGCCGGTTCTCCTTGCGCATGACCCGGGCGGCCTTGATCAGGGCCTTGACCCCGCCGCGGGTGCTCGACCCCCGGGCCGTGACGTGGCCCATGCGCTCGAGCATCCGGGCGATGATCTCGCCGTCCTTGCTCTGGCTCACAAAGGTCACGGCCGGCATCTTCATGATGTAGCCGAATGCCGTCAGGGCGAAGAGCTCGTTGTGCCACAGAGCCAGGACGCAGGCCTTGCCCTCCATGCGGCTGGCCGTGATGGGGTCCCATTCCCCGGCATGGTCGTAGCGGATGGAATGGGCCCAGAGCTTGTACAGCCCCGAGGTCAACGGGGCCAGATCGGCAAGGGTCATGGACATGCGGCCTCCTGGGGCAGGCATAAATGGACTGGGCCTTGGGCGCAAGGCCCATATGCGATTATGAAAATCTATCCGATCTGCGAGAACGCATCGCTCCCGGCTATTTGACCTGGGCCCTGCTCTATGGTGGATCAGGGCAAACAAGGAGAAACGCCGTGTCCGCGACCGTTCTCGACTGCCGGGGCCTGCCCTGCCCCCAGCCCGTGCTCAAGTGCAAGCAGTGCCTGGACCAGGGCGTTTCCGGCAGCCTGCGCGTGCTGGTGGACAACGAGCCGGCCAAGGAGAACGTGACCCGCTTCCTGGCCAGCCAGGGCCTCCGGGTCCAGACCGCGGCCGTGGACGGCGGTTTCGCCCTGGACGCGACCGGCAACGCAGCCTCCCCTGCCCCGGCCCAGGCAGCCCCCCGGGCCCGGGAATCCCAGGTCCAGATCGCGGTGTTCATCACCGCCTCCACCATCGGCCGGGGCGACGAGACCCTGGGCGGCAAGCTCATGTTCAACTTCCTGTCCACCCTGCCGGAACTGGGCCCGGAGCTCTGGCGCGTGGTCCTGGTCAATTCCGGGGTACGCCTGGCCGTGGAGGGCAGCCCCTGCCTGGAAAAGCTCCAGGCCCTGGAAGCCGCGGGCGTGCTCGTACTCGTCTGCGGCACCTGCCTGGAGCACTTCGGGCTCCTGGAGCGGAAGCGCGTGGGCCAGACCACGAACATGCTCGACGTGGTCACCAGCCTCCAGCTTGCCAGCAAGGTCATTCACGTCTAACACACGGCCCATGCCTGCCGAGAACGCTGTCCGCCTCAACAAATTCCTGGCCCAGAACGGGCTCTGCTCCCGCCGGGGCGCGGACGAACTCATCCGCCAGGGCGCGGTGACGGTCAACGGCCAGAAGGCCGAGGCCGGAACCAAGGTGGACCCGGCCCGGGACCAGGTGGCCGTGCACGGCAAGCCCGTGGCGCCCGCAGCCTCGGCCGCCGGGCTGACCCTGGCCCTGCACAAGCCCGTGCAGGTGGTGACCACGGCCCGCGATCCCCAGGGACGGACCACGGTGCTCGACCTGCTGCCCCCGGAAATCCGCAAGCTGCGCCCCAATCCCGTGGGCCGCCTGGACTTCCTGTCCGAGGGCCTGCTCCTGCTCACCACGGACGGCGAGCTCTGCAACCGCCTGACCCATCCCCGGCACCACGTGCCCAAGACCTACCGCGTGCGCCTGCGCGGCCGGGTCTCGGACGAGGCCCTGCGCTCCATGCGCTCGGGCATGACCCTGGTGGAGGGCGAGGCCCTGGCCCCGGTGCAGACCCGGGTCCTGTCCGAGGCCTTTGGCGAGACCCTGCTGGAGATGATTCTGATCCAGGGCGTGAACCGCCAGATCCGGCGCATGTGCCGGGACCTGAACCTGACCGTGCTCCAGCTCACCCGCACGGCCCAGGGCCCGGTGCTGCTGGGCGACCTCAAGCCCGGGGCCTGGCGCGAGCTGACGCCCAAGGAGCTGCGCGACCTGCGCAAGGCCGCGGGCCTGTCCTGAAACGAAGCGGCCCGGGTTTCCCCGGGCCGTGTGCTCACTGCTTGGTGTTGTCCAGAACGGTCACGCCCTTGGGCGGACTGAAGCTGAAGACATCGGCTGAGTGCTTGACGCCCGGCTGGAAGTTCTTGAGCTTCACCAGGTTGCCGTTGCCGTAGAAGTCCACGAGAAAGACGTGCTTCACCGTGCCCTCGCCGTCCACCCAGAGGTAGGCCAGCACGAGCCCGGGCTCGGGCTCCTTGGGGATGAGCTTGACCTTGTTCAGGCCCTGGTCCTGGCCCTGATCCACGACCTTGAAGTCTTCCTTGAGGTTGGCCTGGCCCGAGAGGAAGCGGATCATGGTCTTGGAGGTGAAGGCCTGGTCCGTGCGGTAGCGGATGACCTGGTTCTCGCTCTCGATGTAGTCCCAGACCGATTCCTTGCCCACCACCAGGAGCTGCTTCTCCGGGGTAAGGGTCTCCCAGCGCACCAGGCCGGGGTTCTGGAAATTGATGACCCCGGCGCGCTTCTCCACCTCGCGGGTGGCTGCGTTGGTCAATTCCTGGTCAAAGTCGGCCTGGAAGGATTTGAGCGCGTCGTAGCGCTTCTGGACCTTGTCCGGCAGGTCCTGGGCCAGGGCGCTGGTGCACCAGAGCGCCAGGACGGTCAGCAGGAAAACGAGGTGACGCTGCATATGCTCTCCTTTTCAATCCCGGAGGCCTGGGGTACACCCAAGCGGTCCGCAAGGCAAGGAGGCCCCATGAGCACCCCCGCCATTCCTCAGATCGAGCGCCGCAGGATCGAAGCCGAACTCCTGGAGCGGCTGCGCGCGGTCCTCGCGCCGGAGCTGGGCCAGGAACGCGCCCTGGAACTCCTGCGCCGGGCCTCTTTGGACGCGGCCCGGCAGGCTGGGGCCGCATTCGCCACGACCGCCCCGCAGGGCCCGAGCCTTGCGCACTTTTCAACCATACTGGAGCGCTGGCGCGAGGGCAACGCCCTGGACATCGCGGACGTGCGGATTTCCGGCGACACGTTGACCTTCCGGGTCACGCGCTGCGCCTATGCCGAGGCCTACCAGGCCATGGGGCTGTCGCCGGACATGGCCGACATCGCGTCCTGCTGCCGGGATTTCGGGTTCGCGGAGGGCTATTCCGAGCATCTCCGCCTGGAGCGGCCCGAGACCATTGCCCAGGGCGCATCGGAATGCCTCTTTCAATTCAACCTCTCTCAAAAATAATCCGGGTGGCGACAATGAAGATCCTCGTATCCTGCATCATTATCGCGTTGCTGGGGTGCACCGTGCATGCGCAAGAGTCCGGCGATCCGAACGGCCGGCCCGCCGAGGACCTCTACGGGACGGCCCGCAGCAACAAATTCGAGAACACGGATGATGCGGCTCCATGGAACGACCCTCTGATGCGGGATGACCCGTTCGCACCCTGGAACGACACCCTGCTCAGGACCGATTATTCCGCGCCCTGGAACACGTCCTGGAGCGGCCCCCAGGATACCAACGCCTACCTGCGCGCGCAGGGCATCACGGACCAGGAGTACTACTGGAAGCACGAGGGGAGCGGCGGAACAGAACAGGCCAAGTCCCGGCCCTAATCCTTGCGGATCACGCTGCGGGGCTTGGCCCCGTCCTGGGGGCCCAAGAGGCCCTCGCGCTCCATCTGTTCGATGAACCGGGCCGCGCGGTTGAAGCCGATGCGGAAACGGCGCTGGATGAGCGAGATCGAGGCCTTGCCCTGGGAGGTCACGAACTCCTTGGCCTCCAGGTAGTGCGGGTCGGCGGCCATGGCGCTGTCCCCGCCCTCCCCGTCTCCGGACTCCACCCCGGCCTCCTTTTTCCAGTCCGCGAAGTCCACCGCGAACTCGGGCTTGGGGCAGGCGGCCTTCCAGAAATCCACCACGGCCTGGCACTCGGCCTCGTCCACAAAGGCCCCGTGCATGCGCTTGAGCTTGGCCCCGCTGGGCTTGTAGAGCATGTCGCCGCGGCCCAGGAGGCGTTCCGAGCCCACGGTGTCCAGGATGGTGCGGGAGTCATGCTTGGAGGTCACCTGGAAGGAGATGCGCGTGGGGAAGTTGGCCTTGATCAGCCCCGTGACCACGTCCACGCTGGGCCGCTGGGTGGCCACGATCATGTGGATGCCCGCGGCCCGGGCCAGCTGGGCCAGGCGCACGATGCTCATCTCCACGTCCTTGGCCGCGGTCATCATGAGGTCGGCCAGCTCGTCGATGATGATCACCAGGTACGGCATGGAGCTCAGGTCGGCCAGGTCCTCGGGCAGGTCCGCGCCCAGACCCGCGAGCTTCTGGTTGAAGCCCTCGATGTTGCGCACCCCGAGCCGGGCCATGGCCTCGTAGCGCCGGTCCATCTCGAAGGTGGCCCACTCCAGGGCGCTCTTGGCCAGGGCCATGTCCGTGACCACGGGATGCACGAGATGCGGCATGTCGGCGTAGAGCGCCAGCTCGATGCGCTTGGGGTCCACCAGGAGGAAGCGCACCTGGTCCGGGGTGGTCTTGTACAGGATGGACAGCAGGATGCCGTTGAGGCAGACGCTCTTGCCCGCGCCCGTGGCCCCGGCCACGAGCAGGTGCGGCATCTTGGACAGGTCGGCCACCTGGGGCTGGCCCTGGATGTCCTTGCCCAGGGCGATGGTCAGGGGCGAGGCCGCGTCCCGGAAGGCCGGGGATTCCAAGATTTCCCGCAGATACACGGTCTGGCGCTTGAGGTTGGGGATCTCCACGCCCACCGAGTCCTTGCCCGGAATCGGGGCCTCGATGCGCACGGCCGTGGCTTTCAGGGCCAGGGCGATGTCGTCGGAGAGCCCGGCGATGCGGCTGATCTTCACGCCCGGCGCGGGCTTGTACTCGAACATGGTGACCACGGGGCCGGGCACCACCTGCTGGATCTCGCCCTGGACGTTGAAGTTCTCCAGGCACTCGGCCAGCTGCTTGGCCAGGACCTGCAAGGTCTTGGGGTCCGTGCCCTCCTGGACCTTGGGCGGCGCGGCCAGGAGGTCCAGGCCGGGAAGTTTCAGGGCCTTGGACCGGGGCCTGGGCTTGGCCTTGGGCCGGGGCCGGGCGTCGAAGGGCCGCAGCACCGGCTCGTCCAGGGCCTCCTCCTCCAGCAGGTCCAGGGGCGGCTCCTCCTCGGACTCGGGCTCGGGTTCCGGCTCGGGCTCGGGCATGGGCCGCACCGGATGGGACAGCCGGGAGGCGTTGCGCCGGGCCTCGCGCTCGCGCCGTTCCCGGCGCAGGGCCAGCCAGTCCCCGGCCAGGGCGTGCAGGCGCTTCAAAATGCCCTCCCAGGACAGGCCCAGGAGCAGCTGGATTCCGGCCAGGGTGGCGAAAAGCCAGAACAGGAAGGAACCCGCGGGCCGCAGGTAGGAGCTGGTCCAGTTGATCAGGATGGCGCCCACGAATCCGCCGCCGGCGAGGCCCGGGCCCGCGGCGTGGGCCTCGAAGAACCAGGGGTGCTGGGACCAGGCCATGAGGCAGAGCCAGAGGCAGAAAAAGCCCAGCCAGCGCCACCAGGCCATGCGCAGCCGTTCCACGAAGCGGCACAGGCCCAGGTAGAGGAAGTAGAACGGCCAGACCACGGCGCCCCGGCCAAACAGGTCGATGAGGAAGCCCATGGTGTAGGCCCCGGCGGCCCCGGCCAGGTTCTGGACCCGGCCGCCGGTCACCGAGTGGTTGAAGGCCGGGTCCGCGGCGTGGAACGAGAACACGGCCAGGAACAGGAAGGCGGCCAGAAAGAGGAAGGCCAGCCCCAGTATTTCCCGTCGCATGTTCATCCGCCGTGTCGCTCCTCAGTGCTCATGAAAAAGGCCGCCGAGCCCGGGGGCCCCGCGACCTCTTCCTGCGCCGGGCTCGCGCTCCGGTGTGTTCTTCCGAAAATCCGTCAGGCGCGGCTGATGTACGCGCCGCTGCGGGTGTCCACCTTGATGGAATCCCCCGCGTTGACGAACAGGGGCACGTTCACGGACAGGCCGGTCTCCATCTTGGCGGGCTTGGTGGCCCCGCTCACGCGGTCGCCCTGGACCCCGGGATCGGTCTCGGCCACCAGCAGGATCACCGCGGCCGGGACCTGCAGCTCCATGAACTCGCCGTTGTACAGAAGCACCTGGACCTTGTCGCCTTCCTTGATGTAGCCGCCGTTCTCGCCCACCTTGTCCGAGGACACGTGGACCTGCTCGTAGGACTCCAGATCCATGAACACGTAGTCCTGGCCGTCGCGGTAGAGATACTGCATTTCCTGGGTGGCCATGTCGGCGCGGCCCACCTTCTCGCCGGAGCGGAAGGTCTTGTCCTCCACGCGGCCGGTGAGCATGTTGCGCAGCCTGGTGCGCACGATGGCCCCGCCCTTGCCCGGCTTATAGTGTTCGGATTCGATGATTTCGTAAGGTTTGCCGTCGAGCTCGATCTTCAGGCCGCGACGGAAGTCCGTGGTCGAATACATTGAGGATCACCTTTCAGGATTGAGGTCCCGGAACATCCCGGGGGGGTCAGCCTTTGCCGCGCAGGCGCTGCCAGAGCGCCTGAACCGCCAACCCATACCCGAGAATGCCGAAACCGGCAATCACCCCGATGGCCTGCCGGCCCACGAAGCTCCGCTGGCGCAGGGGCTCGTCGGTGCGCGCCGCCAGGTTGGAGAGATGCACCTCCACGCAGGGCAGCTTGATCCAGGCCAGGCAGTCGCCCAGGGCCAGGCTGGTGTGGGTGTAGGCCCCGGCATTGACCACCAGGCCGTCCACCTTGTCCTCCCAGGCCTTGGTCAGGCGGTCGATGAGCGCGCCCTCGGAATTGGACTGGAAGTACTCCAGGCTGATCTCAGCGGCCTCCTTGCCCAGCAGGTCCCGCACCAGGCCGGGCACGGCGTCCATGCCTTCGGAGCCGTAGATCTCGGGCTGGCGCACGCCGAGATGGCCGAGATTGGGCCCGTTGACCAGCAGGATGCGCAGTTTCTTCTTGGCCATGCTCTCTCCTCCAGGCCGGGAGCGCTTGACGCCACGGCCGATTCACGCCACATTCCGGGTCCGCGCCGGAGAACCCCGGCCGGACCGATCTCTTATGAACCGAACCCTGACGATAGTCAAAACCGCCTTCCTGGCCGACCAGATGGGCGGCGTGGACCTGCCCCAGGTGGCCCTGGCGGGCCGCTCCAACGTGGGCAAGTCCTCGCTGATCAACTGCCTGGCGGGCCGCCGCCAGCTGGCCAAAACCAGCGCCACCCCGGGCAAGACCCGAAGCATCAACTTCTACACCGTGACCCCGCAGAACTACTGCCTGGTGGACCTGCCGGGCTACGGCTACGCCCGCTGCTCCAAGGCCGAGCGCGACAAGTGGGCCAAGCTCATCAACGGCTACGTCCAGAACAACGTCCTGCTGCGCGGCATGGCCGTGCTCCTGGACAGCCGCCTGGAGCCCCAGCAGAACGACCTGAACCTCACGGCCTGGCTCCAGCACCTGGGCCTGCCCATGGTGGCCGTGCTGACCAAGGCCGACAAGTGCACCCAGAAGGAGCGCGCCAAGCGCCAACGCCAGTGGGCCGACATCCTGGGAGCCCGGGAGCTGCCCCTGCTGTTCTCGGCCAAGACCGGCCTGGGCCGCGAGGCCCTCTGGACCCGCCTGGAGGCCCTGGTCAGCCCCGCAGACGGTGGTGCGCCAGAAGACGGGCCAGCCGCGCCTTGACGGCTTGCTCCAACGCCGGACAGGAAATCCAGATCAGCCGCCCGCCTGCCGCCAGGCCGAAGAGCACGTTCCCGGCCCAGGCCGCGGGCAATGGCGCCAGCACTCCCTTGTTGCCCGCGGTGACGCCCACGGCGTGCAGGCCGTACTGGATGAAGACCAGGGCCAGGGCCAGGCCGATGTTCAGGTAGAGGTTCTCGGACCAACTGCTCAGGGCCAGGGCCAGCAGGGCCATGACCGCGATGGAGAAGGCGTAGGAAAAGCGGCTGTGCCAGGCCGTGCGCAGCCGCTCCACGTTGGAGCCGGACTCCCGCAATTCGTTGATCACCGCGGACAGCCGCCAGATGGGCAGCTGGGTCCGGTCCTCGCTCTGCTCCATCATGGCAAAGGATTTCAGGTCCTGGTGCAGGGGCAGAAGCAGGTCGCCCTGCGCGCTGCTCTGGAAGCTGGTGATGTCCAGGGCCGAGGCCTTCTGGAGCAGCCAGCCCTCCTCCAGGACCAGGGCCTCGGGCGCGGAAAGGATGCGCACCAGGCGCTGGCTCTCGGAATCGAACTCGTAGATCGTGACGCCCGTGGCCTTGCGCTGGGCCAGGACGCCCTCGTCCACCTCCACGATGTAGGCCCCGTCCCGGAACCAGAGGTTCGTGAACGTCAGCTTGTCCAGCTGCTTCTTGCGCACGTCCTCCTTCCAGATGCGGCTGGCCTGCTCCTCGCCGTACACGCCCAGGAACTGGGAAAAGCCGAACTGCAGCAGGCTCCAGCACAGGGCGTAGAGCACGAAGAAGCGCGTGAACCAGCCCGGGGACACGCCCCCGGCCCGCAGGGCCATGAGTTCGCGGCTGCGGGCCAGAAGCCCCAGCTGGACCACCAGGGCCAGGAGAAAGACCGCGGGCAGGATCTGGGACAGGATCACCGGCAGCTTGAAGGCGAAATAGGAGAGCATCGACCCCAGGCCCAGGCCCGCGGACACGAAGTCGTCCACCCGGTCGAAGAGGTCCGAGAGCAGGTAGATGCCCGTGCCCGCGCCCAGGCAGGCCAGAAGCAGGAAGAGATTCTGGCGGGCCAGGTAGCGGCCCAGCGCGCCCGTGATCCGGCCGCTCACGCCTTGGCCCTCTTGAACCGCAGATGGGCCAGCCACTCGAAGATCTGGGCCCCGCGCTCCAGCTGGGCCAGGCGCAGGATGGACAGGCCCACGCCCAGGAACAGGATGTTGGGGCCCCAGAGGGCCGGGATGGCGGGCAGGCTCCCGGCCTCGGCCAGGCTCATGCCCAGGGACAGCAGGGAATAATAGACCAGGAACAGGCCCAGGGACAGGAGCAGGCCGAACTGCTGGCGCAGGCCCCGGAACACGCAGGCAATGGGCAGGGCGAACAGCCCGAGCACCAGGCAGGCCACGGGCAGGGCCAGGCGCTTCTGGATCTCCACCCGGACCTTGTTGGCGGGAAAGCGCTTGGCCTCGGCCGAATCCGGCGGAGCCTGGCCCAGGGCCAGGAGCCGGGTCAGGGACATCTCGCTGGGCCTCGCGTCATCCATGCGGAAGCTGGTCAAGAGCGAGGCCAGGGGCAGGCGGATGGCGTAGGAGCCGAAGTGCAGGATGTCCAGGTCCTGGCCGGCCCAGCGGAAGATGCGGCCGTTCTTGAAGTCGATGGCCAGGCGGCCCTCCTCGGGTTCGGTGCGGATGCCGCCCTCCGGGGCCACGATGGCCACGGTCACGTCCTTGCGGGTCTTGTCCTGGACGAACACGAACTTGAGCCGGCCGCTGTCGTTGTCCACCTGGTGGGCGTAGAAGGTCAGGCCCTGGAACTCCTGGTTGAAGATGCCCGCCTGGAGGGCCAGCTTGGTGCGGGTCTGGACGAACTCCACCAGGGTGCGCCGGAAGTTGTCCATGCCCCAGGACAGGCCCCAGAACGAACAGACCAGGCTCAGGCAGACGCAGCACAGGCTGAAGGCCAGGGGCGCGGGCAGAAGCTGGTACAGGCTCACTCCCCCGGCCTTGAGCGCGGTGAGCTCCTTGTCCGTGCTCATGCGCAGGAAGGTCAGGAACACGGCCAGCATGCAGGCGATGGGCAGGAGCAGGAGCAGGAAGAACGGGGTGAGATAGATGAAGATGCGGGCCAGGTCCAGGACGCCCAGACTCTGGCCCAGAAGCATTTCGCGGAGCTGGAGCAGGCGGCCGATGAGGATCAGGCCCAGGAGGCAGCTCACGGTGAGGCCGAAGACCGCGCACAGCTCCTTGAAGATCTGGCGGTGCAGGAGCTTCAGCAAGCGTCCGGCCTGGGGTTCGGGTTTTCCTTGAAGAACCGGCGCAGGAAATCCTCGTCCAGGGGGCTCAGGTTGAAGCGGCGGCCCGCCTCCACGATGTGCTCGGACACAGGCGTGCCGGGCTCCTCCCGCATCTGGTCGCAGATCCAGGCGATGGCCTTTTTGGCCAGTTCGCCCTGAGGCATGACGGTGGTCATGGTCGCTCCTTGTCCACGCCANNGCGCGGAACAGCCTGGAAATACACCAGGGGCCCGGAACTGGCAACTTGCCAAGCCCCCCGGGTTCCTATAGCAGGGGCAGCGGAAGCGCAAAGCGCTCAAGGAGCAAGCATGGCCCCCTGGTACGTCGCCGTGATCCTGGGCCTGGTGGAGGGCCTCACCGAGTTTCTCCCGGTGTCCAGCACCGGCCACCTCATCCTGGCCGGGCACGCCCTGAACTTCACCGGGGCCAAGGCCGAGACCTTCGATATCGCCATCCAGCTGGGCGCCATCCTGGCCGTGGCCGTGCTCTACCGCGAACGGTTCTTCGGCCTGCTGCGGACCGATCCCCTGCGCCGCTTCTCCGGGACCCGCGGCCTCTGGCTCCTGTTCCTGACCACCCTGCCCGCCCTGATCCTGGGCTTTTTCGCCCACGGCTTCATCAAGCGCCACCTTTTCGGCCCGCACAGCGTGGCCCTGGCGTTGGGCGTGGGTGCCCTGCTCATCCTGGTGGTGGAGATGCGGCGGAGGCGGCCGCGGGTTTACGGCCTGGACGAGCTGACCCCGGGCCTGGCCCTGGGCGTGGGCCTGTTCCAGTGCCTGGCGCTGTGGCCGGGATTTTCCCGGGCCGGAGCCACCATCATGGGCGGCATGTTCCTGGGCGCGGAGCGCAAGGTGGCGGCCCAATATTCCTTCCTGGCCGCGGTGCCGGTCATGTGCGCGGCCGTGGGCTACGACCTGCTCAAGAGCTGGCGGCTGTTCACGGCCGAGGACGTGGTCTTCCTGGCCATCGGCTTCGTGGTCTCGTTCGTCTCGGCCTGGGCCGCGGTGAAGACCTTCATCGCCCTGCTCTCGCGCTGCACCCTGAAGCCCTTTGCCTGGTACCGGCTGGTCCTGGCGCCGCTGGTCTGGTGGTTCTGGCCGGCCTGATCCGGCCGCGAAAAAGAGGGCCGCAACCCTTGCCAAGGGCGTCGATTACCGCTATACAGCCTTTCCCGCTCAGGCGGACCTCGTGGCGAGGTAGCTCAGGTGGTTAGAGCATGCGGCTCATATCCGCAGTGTCGGGGGTTCAAGTCCCTCCCTCGCTACCACGAAACCAATCCCCGTTCCGGCGGGGATTTTTCGTTCTTGCCTTCTGGGAATTGAGCCTTATATACTGCGAACATCCGCATTGTTCTTTGACATGGGGGCGCACCGGTTTCGACGGGGATGGTTGAGGCCGGAATTGCAGGTCGAGGTTGGTCGATGGCCTCGTTAAAATCGACCACGCACACAAGTGCCAATGACTACGACTACGCCATGGCCGCCTAATAAGCAGTCAAGGCAGGTCTCCATCTGAGAGACCCGTTTCCCCGGCCGACGCTCGGTAGGCCGAAGGAAGCGCCGACGCTCCGAGCTGGCGGAATCCGGTTGTTCGTCCCGGAAACCGCGAGAACTCTGACGAACTGGCCCGAGGGCCGCCCGGACAGGGGCAATCCCGAGGGCGAGAACCTTAAACCTGTCCTAAACCTGTAGACGTTCCGCGCCGAGCGTTCTCGGACGGGGGTTCGACTCCCCCCGCCTCCACCAGTCAATCCCGCTTCCGGCGTCAATCGACGCCGTCGCCGCCGCCAGGGGCGGACGTCCCGCCGCTGCCCCCGTTCCCGCTGCCGGATCCGCTGCCGCCCATGCTCCCGGACCCGCTCGTGGATCCGCCCTGCACCCCGCCGACCTGACCCAGCGAGGCTTGCCCTATTCCCCCGGCGCGACTTGCGGCGACATTCACGGCATCTGCCACGGTCCTGGCCGCGACGGAAGCCGGAGATAAACCGAGGGAAGTGCCGCTACCGCCCAGTACCCCGCCGCCCCAGCCCCAAAACGAAGCTTCCGCCACGCCGCCGAACACGCCCAGACACATGGCCGCGCACCCGGCCACAACCAGCGTCTTGAACAGGACGCCGAAATTGCGCTTGTTGTGAGTCATGCTATTTCGCCTCCTTTGCCGCTCCGGCCGCTTCCAAGGCCGGCAGCTGTTCCTGGATCGTGGTGTACACGCTGCCGATGCTCATGGGCACCTGGCGCCAGTATTCCGCGGCCTTGGCGGGCTCGTTCAGCCACGCGTAGCACAGGCCCAGATACACGTAGATCCAGGGGTACGCATCCTGCGGGTCCGGCACGCCCTTCTTGCGCAGCACTTCCAGGGCCGTTTCCCAGAGTTGTGCCGCGTGCCGGCCGTCGCCCTGGAAATAATAGGCCCGCGCCGTTCCCATGAGGTAGCTGATGTTCTCCGGCTCGGCGGCGAGAAGCGTTTCCCCGTGCTGACGCACTTTTTCCCAACACTCCGTGGCCTTGGGCTCGTTCCGGTCCCGCTCCGCGATGAGGGCGCGCTCCAGGGCATTGTGGAACCCGGCGCAGGGCAGGCCCAGGGCGGAGGCCTGGGCCGCAGCGCCGAGAATGACTGCGGCCACCAGAATCAGCGTTGTGAGGAGTCGGCCGAGGACAGGGGTTTTCATGGATCCTCCGCGAGATGTGGACTATGATAATCAGTTGATCTACGTGTATCAGTTGATAAATTCCCCTGTCAAACCCCTGGCCGCAAGCAAAGCAGCAGGGGCCGCGGTTGTCCGCGGCCCCTGCCATTTTTTTCAGACGCGGCGCGGCCTTTTCTTCACCTCCGCGCATTGACGGCCCTGGCGGCTTCGGCCGCCTCCTGCCCGTGCGGGCCCTGGCCATTGGCTGGGCAAGCGTTTCGTGTTCCACTCTGGTGGGGCGCAGGAACCGGGGCCCGTAGCACCCAGGCTTCCATTTCCGCTTTGGCTGTACTAGGTTGTGTGAACCGATTGGCTGGCCGATCACGCCCGCCCACTCACAGAATGATTCTTGCGAACGCGCATGGCGGCGGGGCGCCGCAATGCTGATGCCACAGATGACCCAGCATTTCCCTGCTTGAGGTGCCGATGCGCGTTTTGCTGGTTGCTCCCAAATTCCCCATCTCGTTCTACAGTCTCGGCGAGTTCTTGCCCGGCCTGAAACGCAAGGTCACCAACCCGCCGCTTGGCCTGCTCACCGTGGCTGCGCTTTTGCCACGGAGCTGGGAGCTGCGTCTGGTGGACGAGAACGTGCGTCCGCTGGCGCAGGATGACTACGACTTCGCCGATACGGTGTGGATAGGGGCCATGCTGCCCCAACGCGAGTCCGCGCTGGCGCTGGTGCGCGCGGCCAAGGCGAGGGGCAAGCATGTGATCGGCGGTGGGCCCTTCGCCAGCTCCGTCGCACACGAGATGATCGAGGCCGGATGCGACGTGCTGGTGCGTGGGGAAGCCGAAAACCAGGTGGATGCGCTCGTGGAGGCCGTAACCGCGCGACGCACCGGGGTGCTGCTGGAAGCCGCCACGCGCCCGGACATGACCACCTCGCTGCCGCCGCGCTACGACCTGATCAACCTGGACGACTATCTTACCATGTCCTTGCAGACCACGCGGGGCTGCCCGCACAACTGCGAGTTCTGCGATGTGGTGAATCTGAACGGACGCGTGCCGCGCAGCAAGACTTGCGATCAAGTCATCCAAGAACTGGACGCGTTGTTCGAACTGGGCTGGCGTGGGCACGTGATGGTGTGCGACGACAATATCATCGGCGACAAAAAATACGCCCGTGAGCTGTTGGGGCGTATGGTCCGTTGGTCCAAGGACCACGGCGAGCCGTTTCAGTTTACGGCCCAGGCGTCCATCGACCTGGCCCAGCACAAGGATATCATCGACCTTTTGACTGAAGCGAACATCGGCGAGGTGTTCATCGGCATAGAGTCCCCGGACGAGGACGTGCTGCGCAAGGCCAACAAGGGAAACAACGTGCGCAACCCGCTGGCGGAGTCGCTGCGGCTCATCATGCAGAACGGCCTGCTGGTGCAGGGCAGCTTCATCATCGGCCTGGACGGGGAACGCCGCGGCGCGGGCCAGCGCATCATCGACTTTGCGCAACGCACGGGCCTGCCGCATCTGATGCTGAACCTTCTTACGGCGCTGCCCGGCACCATGCTGTGGCGCCGCTACCAGAAAGACGGCCGTGTGCTGCCCTTTGAAAACGCGCAAGACATGCTGTTTGGCGTGCGCATGAACCTCGTTCCCGACCGGCCCGTGCAGGAAGTCATCGCCGAGTACATCGATGCCATCGCCACCCTGTACAGCCCACCGCAATACTTCAAGCGCGCCTTTGACCATATCATGCTCATGCGGCCTACGCGGGCGGCACTGGGGCGGCCGCAGACGCTGCCAAGCGCTGGAAAGGGTCAGCCCGCCGCCGGCGGCGGGCTGAAGTGGCGCGAGGTGCGCGTGGGACTGGCTTTTTTTGGGGCGCATGGATTCAAATCCCGGCACCGTATGCAGTTCTGGTCCCAGTTCCTGACCATAAGGCGGAAGAATCCTTCCCGGCTCATGTCCTACATCTTGCTCTGCATCAAATGTGACGCGTTCTCCAGGTTTGCGAAGATGGCCCAGGCGCGCGCCCTGGAGCTGGGCGTGCCGTTGCTGCGCAGGCCCGAAACGTGAGCCGCAGCAGAATGGCGCACCCGAAGCGCCTGCGCCAGACCTCGGCGTGGTCTGGCAAAGGGCCGCGCCGCCCCGGCGTTCCCCCTTCTTCACATCCCGCGCATTGACGGCCCTGGCGGCCGGGAATACCCTTTTTCTGTGGATTTTCCCCCAGCCGAGACGAGGTGCGCCATGAATGACTCGACCCTGACCAGCCGCCGGGGAGTGCTCGGCGTCCTGGCCCTGGCGGCTTCGGCCGCCCTCCTGCCCGTGCGGGCCCTGGCCAAGGCCGCGGACCCGGCCATGGGCGTGCTTGAAGCCATCAAGACCCGGCGCAGCGTGCGCGCCTACACGGGCGCGCCCGTGGACGAGGCCACGCTCCACGAGATCCTGGCCTGCGGCATGCAGGCGCCCTCGGCCTGCAACGAGCAGCCCTGGCAGTTCGTGGTGGTGCGCGACAAGGGAATGCTGGCCAAGGTGGGCGAGATCAACCCCTACGCCAAGTTCGCCAAGGACGCGGCCTTCGCCGTGCTGGTCTGCGGCGACCTGCGGCTGGACAAGTGCGGGGGCTACTGGGTCCAGGACTGCTCCAACGCGGCCATGAACATGCTCCTGGCCGCCCACAGCCTGGGCCTGGGCGCGGTCTGGACCGGCATCTATCCCCTGGAGGAGCGCGTCAACGGCTTCCGCAAGCTGTTCAACGCGCCGGACGAGGTCACGCCCATGGCCCTGCTCGTCATGGGCCATCCCGCGGACCGGCCCAAGCCCGAGGACCGCTTCAAGGCCGAGCGGGTCCACGCGGATCGCTGGTAAAACAAAGGGGCCGCGAAATCGCGGCCCCTGCCTTTTCGTGAAAGGGACGAAGTCCCCTATTCCTTCACCGGCATGACGTGGATGGCCTTGACCACGAGGAGCACCTCGTCTCCGGGCTTGAGGCCCAGGTCCTCGGCCGATTCCACGGTGAGCACCGAGGCCATTTCGGCCGGGCTCGTGGTCTGGAACTTGACCAGAGCCATGATGTTGCCCTTCTTCACCGAGGTCACCTTGGCCTTGATCTTGTTGCGCGCGCCGTACTTCATGGCCTCCTCCTTGGGTTGCGGTAGGAAATCCGGTTTCTTCCCCTTAGAATCACCCTAGAATTCCCGCACCAGCCTGTCAACGGAGGCGTCACGCCCGGAAGTCCGGAAAAAGACAGGGGCCGTGGAAAACCACGGCCCCTGTTTCTTGGTCACTGTCTGAAGCTAGCGGTTGATGTACAGCGGGGCCACGCGCGGGGAATCATCGTAGCGCGGGGACTGCTCCTGCGGCGCGCGCGGACGGGGGTCCAGGACGTTGCCGTTGGGCTCGCCCTCGCGGCGCGAGGCCATGTTGCCGTTCGCCTCGCCCGTGGTCCGATTGTCACGGGCCGGACCCAGGTCCGTGGAATAGGGACGCTTGCGATTGGAGTACCCGATGCGCGGGGTCTCGGCGCGGAAGCCCTCGGCGCGGGGGCCTTCGGAGCGGCCGTCGCGGCGGGGG
>DFYP01000174.1 GCA_002382645.1 Desulfovibrio sp. UBA4079
CGGACCATTGCCCCTATCCGGAATTGCGCGATCCGGTCTTCTCCGCCGTGATGGTGGCCGAGACCTTCTGCGAGGCGGCCCTCGCCCTGCAACCGCACCTGCGGCTCGCGGGCCTGGAGGAGCTTCGCTTCCTGGACATCCTGCCCTGCCCGGCGGGTCAGGAGCGGGAACTGCGCGCGCATGTTTCGCGCAGGCCGCCCGAGGGCCCGGAAACGGTCCTGGAGGCCCGCCTGGAGAGCCGGGACGTGTCGCCCAAGGGACGGCCCCTGGACCGCTGGAGCGTCCACTTCCAGGGCAAGGTTCTGCTGGCCGCACGGTCCGCCGCGCTCAGACCCTGGCCGGACTTCGCAGTGCCCGGAGCAGCGGGGCAGGGCGCGCTCTCGCCGCAGGAAGTGGAGGATATCTACCTCAAGCAGACCCGCCAGACCGGCCGCTACCGCGTGATCCACAGCGTGAGCCGGGCCGATCCGGCATATGTGGCCGGGACCATGTACTACCGGCAGAGCCGTGACGTGCGCGGCTTTGCAGGGGACTTCCTGTATTCGCCCTACCTGCTCGAGGCCCTGATGCAGGCGCCCTTCATGCATGAGGTTCTGCTCCGGCCCGGCCAGGGGATCTCCCGGCTGCCCGCCGGCGTGGGCTCGGTGCGCTTCGGCCGCCCCTGCCGGGACGGCGAGGAGATCACGCTCCAGGCCCGCCTGCGCGCGGAGGCCGGCGACGCCCAGACCTGGGACGCCTGCGGCCTGGCCCAGGACGGCGAGATCCTCATGCAGGTCCAGGGTCTGACCATGCAGCGGCTGCGGGGCTAGCCATGGGTCCTGGCCGCGACCCGGAGGCCTGGACCCTGGCCGGACACGGCCTGCGGCTGGCCGCCGTGGCGGACGGCCCCGGGGCCCGGCAAACCCTGGCCGAGATTTTGGCCGCCGCGCTCCTGGGCCAGGAACTGCCCTGGGCCCTGGAGCGGACTTCCCTGGGCTGCCCCGTGCTCCGGCCCCTGAGCCGGGGCGCGCCCGACGCGCACATCTCCTTCAGCCGCAGGCCCGGCCTGCTCTGGGGCGCGGTCTGCACGCTGCCCCTGGGCCTGGACGCGGCCGGGGCCGAGGAATTCGGCCCGGACTATCCCCGGGAGCGGGTCTTCGCGGCCGGGGAACTGGAGCTGGCCCGGCCGTTGTGCTCGTCCGAGGGCGAGGCCATGGCCCTGCTCTGGACCCTCAAGGAGGCCGCGGCCAAGGCCCTGGGCACGGGCTTCAACCGGCTGGAGCCTTGCGATATCATTGCCAAGGGCCTGCGCCCGGGCGGACGCGGAGTGGACGGCGCGGCGCGCACCCCGGCGGGGCTTCTGCCCGTGCGGGCCGAGCGCCGGGACGGCTATTGGCTGGCCGCGGGTCTGTGGTCCGGCGGGCCGGAGGATACGGATGTCTGAGCTGACCGTGCGGCCGGTGGAGGGCTCCCGCGACCTGGAGGCCTTCATCGAACTGCCCTGGGCGATCTACGCGGGCGAGACCCCCTGGGTGCCGCCCCTGCGCAAGGACGTGAAGAAGCTTTTGTCCCCGGAGCATCCGTTCTGGGCCAAGGCCGAGGGCCAGCTGTTCCTGGCCGAGCGAGGCGGCCGCGTGGTGGGCCGCATCGCGGCCATCATGGACCGGGCGCTCATCGAGTACCGCCGCGAGCTGGCCGGGGCCTGGGGCTTCTTCGAGTGCGAGAACGATCCGGACACGGCCCGGGCCCTGTTCGCGGCCGCGCGCTCCTGGTGCGCCTCCAAGGGGCTGATCTTTTTCCGGGGCCCGTTCAACCCCTCCACCAATTATGAGATCGGCATGCTCATCCAGGGCTTCGACCTGCCGCCCTGCATCATGATGCCCTACAATCCGTCCTACTATCCCGCCCTGGTGGAGGACTGCGGCCTGGTCAAGGAGAAGGACCTGTTCGCCTTCCACTTCCGGCGCGGGCACCAGGCGCCGCAGTGGGCCCTGGACCTCTCCCGGCGGCTGCGCGAGCGCGGCGAGGTGACCGTCCGGCACGTGAACAAGGCCGACCTTCTGGCCGAGATCCGGCTCGTGGCCGAGATCTATCAGGAGGCCTGGGGCTCCAACTGGGGCTTCGTGCCCATGAGCCAGGGCGAGATGGAGGTCATGGCCAAGGACCTCCTGCCCATCCTGGACGAGGACCTGGGCTTCTTCCTCTACGTGGGCGGCGCGCCCGCCGGGGTGGGCCTGATCCTGCCGGACGTGAATCCCCTGCTCAAGCGTCTGGACGGCAAGATCGGGATCACCGGCCTGTTCAAGCTCCTGCGCTACAAGTCCGAGATCACCGGCACCCGGGCCCTGCTGTTCGGGGTCAAGCCGCGCTACCAGCAGATGGGCGTGCCGCTCGTGGCCATGGACTATCTCCTGGAGCTGCAGGAGAAGAAGCAGCAGTACGACCACCTGGAAATGAGCTGGAACCTGGAGGACAACGAGGCCATCAACGGGTTCCTCCGGGAATGCGGCGGCGAGCTGTACAAGACCTACCGGATCTACCGGCAGGATTGCTGAGCGGAGCGGGCATGGAGGTTTGCGTCACCGGAGCCAGCGGGTTCATCGGCAGGGCCCTGGCCAACCTCCTGGCGGAGCGGGGCCACGCGGTGCGCGCCGTGCTCCGGCCTGGGGCCGACGACACGGGCCTGACTCCGGCGGTGCGGCGGCTCACCGGCTCCTGGGACGATCCCGTGTTTTTGGCCCGGGCCGTGGCCGGAACCCGGGCCGTGGTCCACCTGGCCGGGGCGGTGCGGGCCCGTTCGGCCGGGGCGTTCATCC